>DAOUPC010000219.1 GCA_030626365.1 Paracoccaceae bacterium | reverse complement strand
TGCCCTTAAGCGTGTTTATCTCGCCGTTATGGGCCAGCATCCGAAATGGCTGGGCCAGCCACCATTGGGGGAATGTGTTGGTCGAATACCGCTGGTGATAGATCGCAAAAGCCGATTCAAACCGTTCATCCATCAGATCGGGATAAAATACCGCCACCTGCTCGGCCAGCATCATGCCCTTGTAGATGATCGACCGGCAACTAAGCGAAGCGATATATAATTCGTTGATGCCGGTTGCGCTGGCGGCCTTTTCGATGCGCCGGCGGATCACATACAGTTCACGTTCGAACTGTTCCTCATCCACACCTTTGGAATTGGAAATCAGGATCTGTTCAATCTCGGGGCGGGTCGCGTTGGCCTTTTCGCCCAGACAACTGACCTTTACCGGAACGTGGCGCCAGCCATAGATATAATACCCCATGCGCAGCACTTCGGTTTCGACGATAGTCCGGCAGGTTTCCTGCGCGCTAAAATCGGTCCGGGGCAAGAACACCTGACCCACAGCCACCAGTTCGTCCATGCGTGGTTCGTGGCCGGTGCGCCGGATCTGGTCGTAAAAGAACATCACCGGGATTTCGACGTGAATACCCGCGCCATCGCCGGTCTTGCCATCGGCATCCACCGCACCACGATGCCAGACCGCTTTCAGTGCATTGATACTGGCCTCGATTACGCCGCGGCTTTTCTTGCCATCGACGGATACAACCAGCCCCACACCGCAAGAGGAATGTTCTTCAGCTTCGGAATACAGGCCATTTTCGGCCATCCATTCACGTTTGGTCTTTTCCGCTGCGGCCCAGGTGGCATCATATCTGGTATTGGTCATTGCTCGGTTCTCCTGGCCATCGCTGATTTTCCTTGTCTTGCAGGGTCATCATGACTGACCTTGTTTTTATCCGTCCGGTCGATGTGTGTTGTCGGTATGGGTGCCTGACGCAGCCTGTTCCGCCTATTCTGCGGCCAGGGTTGCCTTGCTGTTCATCTGTTCAAGAATTGCCACGGCACAGTCGCGCCCGTCCTTGATTGCCCACACCACCAGCGACGCACCACGGACGATATCGCCCACCGCATAGACGCCGGGCATTTCAGTGGCCCCGCTGGTGTATTTCGCCTTGATCGTGCCCCAACCCGTCACCGTTAGTTCCGGCTGGCCCCACAGGCCAGGCAGGTCTTCTGGCTCAAAGCCCAGCGCCTTGATGACCAGGTCCGCCTCTTCAACGTAATCCGCACCCTCGATCACCTCGGGGGCCTGACGCCCGGTCGCGTCCGGTGCGCCCAGACGCATCTTTTGCACCATCACGCCACTGATCGCTTTGTCGCCCAGGAACCCTTTTGGCGCGCTAAGCCATTCAAATATCACGCCTTCCTCTTCAGCGTTTGTTACTTCTCTCAGGCTGCCGGGCATGTTGACCCGGTCCCGACGGTACAGGCATTTGACGCTTGTTGCGCCCTGCCGGATGCTGGTGCGCACACAGTCCATCGCCGTATCGCCCCCGCCGATCACCACAACCCGCTTGCCATTTGCATCCATCTGGCCAGAATCGAATTCCCCGACCTTGTCGCCAAAGCTTTTGC
Organism: Paracoccaceae bacterium; assembly: GCA_030626365.1. Taxonomy (GTDB): domain Bacteria; phylum Pseudomonadota; class Alphaproteobacteria; order Rhodobacterales; family Rhodobacteraceae; genus NVQY01. The sequence goes on along the minus strand of DAOUPC010000219.1, from coordinate 3,231 downwards.
GGTTACTGGCCGTTAGGAAATCAATCGCCTTTTCAATGCCCGGCAATCCGCTGCCCGGCATGTCCAGATCGCGGGATTTATAGACCCCGGTGGCAATGATTACTGCGTCATGTTCGGCCCTGATGGCGGTGAATATATCGGCGTCAACGTCGCAATTCAGCACGAATTCAACGCCCCCCTTGGCCAACTGGTCGTTGCGCCGCATCACCACGTCTTTTTCCAGCTTGAAACCGGGGATGCCATAGGTCAGCAAGCCGCCCGCACGGTCATACCGGTCGTAAATCGTGACCTGAACGCCCGCACGCCGCAGCACATCCGCCGCCGCCAAGCCGCCAGGCCCGGCCCCGATTATACCAACACTTTCAACACGTTCCTGCGCCGGAACGATGGGCTTTACCCAACCCTTTTCCCACGCGGTATCGGTAATGTATTTTTCCACCGACCCGATGGTGACGGTGCCATGCCCGGATTGTTCGATCACGCAATTGCCTTCGCACAGGCGGTCCTGCGGGCAGATGCGGCCACAAATTTCGGGAAAGGTATTGGTTGCCTGACTGATCTGATAGGCCTCTTGCAACCGGCCTTCGGCGGTCAGGCGCAACCAGTCGGGGATGTTGTTGTGCAGCGGGCAATGGGACTGGCAATAGGGCACGCCGCACTGGCTGCACCGGCTTGCCTGTTCGGCGGCCTTTGCATCAGCGAACTCGGCGTAAATCTCGTCAAAATCCTCGCGGCGCATGGTTGCGTCCCGCTTTTGCGGCATATCGCGGTCGATCTGGGTAAACTTGAGCATCGGTTGCTTGGCCACGGGGCAAACTCCATGAATTGGCTGTTTGGGCTTGTTTATGACAAGGGGATCAGGATTGAAAGTCAGCAATCCTGACCTATTTTTACATTGCCACGCCCTTGCGGCGAAATTTCGCGCGTCGCACCGCGATATTAGGCATCAAAGCGGACTTAAATACAGGCTTTCCATTTAAATCAAGGGATTTATACCTGATTAGAGAAACCCCAGCAAACCGGACCAAACCCATTATGCCACTATTACAACTGATCCTTGTGGCCGTAATTCAGGGAATAACTGAATTCCTGCCGGTTTCTTCGTCGGGGCACCTGATTCTGTTTCCTGCCCTGACAGGCTTTGACGATCAGGGGCAGTTGATTGATGTGGCTGTTCATGTGGGCACGCTGGGCGCGGTGGTTCTGTATTTCTGGCGTGACGTAAAGCTGGGGCTTGACGGCCTTCCCCGCCTGCTGCGCGGGCACGTTGACACGCCCGGCGCGCGTCTGGCACTGGGGTTGATCATTGCCACAATCCCGGTGGTTCTGGTCGGGGCGGCCCTGCATTTCACGGGGCTTAGCGATGCGATGCGGTCAGTCAAGGTGATTGGCTGGACCATGCTGATATTTGGTTTCGTGCTGTATATTGCGGACCAGAAAGGCGGGCGCGATAAAAAGGCGGACAACTGGAATCTAAGGGATGCCCTGCTGATGGGCCTGTGGCAGGCAATTTCGCTGATACCGGGGACTTCGCGGTCGGGCATTACCATTACCGGGGCGCGGTGGCTGGGATATGGGCGCCAGGATACCGCGCGCCTGTCCATGCTGATGTCGATTCCAACGATTGTTGCATCGGCAATGTTGCTGGGAACAGAGGCGGCGATGAACGCCGATATCGCGGCGCTGCGCGACGGGGCCCTTGCGGCGGCGTTCGCATTCGTCTCGGCGTTGTTGGCGCTGACGCTGATGATGCGCCTGCTGACCCATATCAGTTTCACGCCATACGTGATCTACCGGGCAATCCTGGGCGTTGCCCTGTTGATGTACGCGTATGGCGCGTGATGCGGCCGGTTACGACTGGGACTTTAGGCTTTTGGCCGACTGTATGATCGCGTCATACTGTCCGGCCGGACGGAACCGCCACAAATAATCAGGCAGAACCGTTGCCATTGCCACCGGGGCGATCCCCAGATCGCCAAACCCCCTGGCCCCGTCAGACACAACATTGTCCACCCGCATACTGCGCAACTGGTCGCGCGTCAACACACCGTTGGAAACCAAGCCCAAGCTCATTTTTTGGAGCATGTCGAAATTGAAGGCCATGATCCACGCCATCCAGCGCGGCATCTTCAAAACAATCCGCCGGCGGTGAATAACGGCTAGCATCCGATCCACCAGTTCGCCCAATGTAGCACTTTCCGGCCCGCCCAGTTCATAGACGCCGTCGGCCTGCCCCAGAACGCCCAGAACGGCCGCTTTGGCCAGATCATCCACATAGACCGGCTGAAACCGTGTTTTTGCCGCCGCCAGCGGCAGCACAGGCCCGAACCGGGTCATGCCGGCAAACCGGTTGAAAAACCCGTCTTCGGTCCCGAATATCACGGAAGGGCGCAGAATTACCGCGTCCGGCATATGTTCAAGAACGGCCGCTTCGCCCTGGGCCTTGCTGACTGAATAGCTGCTTTCAGCCAGCAAATCCGCCCCGATCGCCGAGACATGCACCATCCGGGCAACGCCCGACTGTGCGGCCAGTCGCGCGACCCGCGCGGCCCCTTCAACGTGAACGGCCTGAAAACTGTTGGCACCCGTTTCATTCAGGATGCCCGCACAGTTCACCACCGCATCGGCCCCCTGCAAAGCCCGTGCCACAGATCCGTCATCGCGGATATTGCACAGCACCAGCTCGACCTGGCCAACCGCCCCATAGGGTTTGACATGCATCGCCTCGTTTGGACGCCGCGTTGCCACCCGCACCCGCCACCCTTCAAGGGCCATGCGCCGTGCAATGTATCGACCCACAAATCCGGATCCGCCAAAAATCGTGACCAGTTTGGACATTCCAAGTCTCCCGCCCGTATATCTATGCACCGATCTACCCTTCTGGCACCAGTCGAACAAGGCGCAAAATCGCCGCGCCACCTGGCAAGTGCACATCGCAGCCGGTTCTTTTCAGCGGGATTGCCCACATTGGGATTGCCGTGAAAAGAAAGAGCGCAAACAGCCGACGAATCCAATTGACACCCCCGGCTGCTGGGCTTAAACGCACGGCTCACGACACCTGCCCAGGTGGCGGAATTGGTAGACGCGCTAGCTTCAGGTGCTAGTATTCGCAAGGATGTGGAGGTTCGAGTCCTCTCCTGGGCACCAAATCATCCCGCTTTACCCCATATTATATAAATAGATGCGCGTTCAGTCGCGTCAAAGCTCTTCACTCAGTCGTATTTTCGTTTG
>DAOUPC010000200.1 GCA_030626365.1 Paracoccaceae bacterium | reverse complement strand
TGAATATAGTTCCACATCATGTTCAGGAACCGTTCCAGCGGGGGTTTATCCAGACCAAACTGGCGTTCCAGTTCTTCGATGAATTCCGGGGGCAATCCGCGTGCGCCGACATAACGGTCATGCACGCCGGTGCTTTGCAGTTCAATATCCGCACCGGTTCCGGCGATCCCTTCGAACACGTCGCCACCGCCCTGCAATTCGGCGATCATCTGTTCAACCGGGCCACCGGGCACGAACTGAACCAGCGCAAAGTTGATGATCATGATGCCCAGCAACGTGGGGATCACCAGCAACAGGCGTCTTAGAATATAGGCTCCCATTTGTGTCGGTTACCTTAGCGCGCCAGAGGATTTCAGCGTCGCCGCCTTGTCCGTGTTGATCCACCACAGGTCCTCGACACCCAGCGCATAGGGCGGCAGGTTGTCGGGATATTCATACATGTTCCAATAGGCGACCCAGTGTTTGCCCAGATACCATGTTGGCACCATGAACCGTTTGCTGCGCAACACCCGGTCCAGCGCGCGGATGTTGGCGCGCAGTGTGACCCCTTCGGTGGCGGCAACGATATTGTCGATCAGCGCCTCGATGTCGGGACCGTTGATGCCCGATGGGTTGAACACCGAATAGGATGCCGCCTCCATTCCGTATTGCTGATACAGCCCCGTCGACGGGGCCAGCGACGTGCGATAGCCGCCCGAAATCATGTCAAAGTCCCGGTCACGACGGCGCAGGGTAAATTGCGATGGATCGATCCGGTTGTTTTTGGCTTCTATGCCCATGGTTTTCAGGTTGGCGACAAAAGGCAGGATGATCCGGTCAAGTGTTGGTTGATCGAACAGAAATTCGATCCTCAGGGGGGTACCCGCCGCATTCCTGCGCACCCCGTCATCACCAACGGCCCAACCCGCGTCATCCAGCAGTTTCATCGCCCTGCGCAGGTTGCGCCGGTCATTCTGACGGGCCGCTTTGCTGGAATGTGCCGCCACCACCTCGGACGTCAAAACATCGGGGTCCAGGGTATCCCCAAGGGATTTCAGGATCTCCAGTTCGCGCCCTTCGGGCAGGCCCGTGGCGGCAAGGTCAGTGCCCTGCCAAAACGAATGACGCTGCCGGAACAACCCGTATTGCAGGCTTTCGTTGGTCCACTCAAAATTAAAGGCAAGCTGTACGGCCTGACGCACACGGGCATCCTGAAACTGGGGGCGGTCCATGTTCATGATGAACCCGCCCGCATAAGGCACATCTCCATCGGCCAGTTCTTTTTTGACAACGTGGCCATTACTTAAGGCCGGAAAATCATAGGACGTCGCCCAGTTTTTTGAATTGTTTTCCTGACGAAAGGTGAATTCACCGGCCTTAAATGCCTCCATCGCGGCGATGTTGTCGGTAAAATATTCAATGCGGATGGTTTCGTAATTGTTGCGCCCGACATTCACGTTGATCGTATCACCCCAGTAATCCGGGTTACGCCGATAGACGACGCGGCGGTTGATATCGAAACTGTCCAGCACATAAGGGGCCGAGCCAATACCCGGTTCCATCCGGGGTTTATCAAGACGGCGCGTTTCATCGGCATCAAACCACTTTTTCGAATAGATCGGCGTGCCACCGACCTGCGTTATCAGCGCCCGGCGCGGAATGTCCGGCGCAAAGGTGAATTTAACCCGGTATGTATCCAGAACCTCGGCCGTAGGGATACGTTTGCGCACCGCATCGGCATAAGATTTCAACCCCTGATCCAGCAGGATATTGTGCGAAAACACCACATCCTCGGCGGTGACGGGTGATCCATCGGAGAACCGTGCCTCGGGGCGCATGTTAAAGATCACCCAATCCTGACTTTCGGGGTATTCCAAGCTTTCGGCGATCAGGCCATAATAGGATTCCGGTTCGTCATAGGACGGCACCAAAAGGGATTCGTATTGTTCGGCTGACCGGGCACCGGCACGGCCCTGCCGGGTGAAGGGGTTGAAGCTGTCAAAGGTGCCTTGGGCGGAATAAGACAGCTCTCCTCCCTTGGGCGCATCCGGGTTCACGTAATCAAAATGCGCAAACCCTTGTGGGTACTTCAATTCGTCAAATTCGGAAAACCCGTGACTTTTGATAACCACCTCTTGCGCCATTGCCAGACTGGCCAGCCCGAACACCACAATCATGCTTAACCCCACAAGGCCCAACAGGCGCGGCATCGGGTCAATCGCACGGGTTCGCGTCGTGGCGCGGGGGTGGGTCATTGCGGTATCCTCTTATTATCAGGCGGCACAAACATACACGCGCACCTTAACTATTGTTACGGCAAGCTAAAGGGCCAGAACGGGTATATTCAAGTTGAGAATGCGTGACCAAACCGTGAATGGCCCGTTCGCCGCCTGTGCATGGCTTGTGGCCGCACGAAAAAAGCCGCGGCGCAGGGCGCAGCGGCTTTCAGCGATTTCATGTCTGACAGACGATCAGTCGTCGATACTGTCAAGATAAGCGATCAGGTTGACCCGGTCGCCTTCCTTGCTTAGCCCCGAAAAGCTCATCTTGGTGCCGGGGATGTCTGCGCTGGGCTTGGTCAGGAAGACATCAAGCGCCTCGGCGGTCCATTCGCCACCCTTGCCGGCCATGGCGTCGGAATAACGAAACCCATCAACCGCGCCGACCGAACGACCGATAATACCATAAAGAGAGGGACCAGTGGCCTTTACGCCATCTTCCAGCTTGTGACAGGCGACGCATTTCTTGAACACCTTGGCACCTTTGTCAGCATCGGCTGCGGCCAACAGGTCTTGGAAACTGACTTCGGCCACTTCTTCTTCGGCTGCATCATCGCCTTCGATCTCGATCACATAGGCCGCTTCGCCGTGCGCTTCTACGTGATACAAAGACTCGGCCACCCACTTACCCAAGAGAAGCACAAGAAGCGCACCACAAACCGAAGCGGTCACTTTTGTTAAGGTCATCGTATTCATTTGGTCAACCTGTCCGTTTGATCCCGTTTGGGCCGGTGTCTAAGGGTTCCCCTTGGCTTAGGCAAGGTATAGACACGGCGACCAGACGCCCAAAACAGATTTGTTGCACGGAATCCAGCCATGATGACCTATATTGCCTTTCAGGGTGAACCTGGTGCCTACAGCCACGAAGCATGCCGAAATGCCCGCCCGGACATGGAGGCCCTGCCCTGTCGCACCTTCGAGGACGTGATCGAAGCGGTAAAAACCGGGGCGGCGGATCTGGCCATGCTGCCGGTGGAAAATTCAACCTATGGCCGGGTTGCGGACATTCATTCCCTGCTGCCACAATCCGGGCTGCATATCATCGAAGAGGCGTTCGTGCGGGTGCATATCAACCTGCTGGGCGTCCCCGGTGCCCAGCTTGGCGATGTCACCCATGCGATGAGTCACACGGTCCTTCTGGGGCAATGCAAGGGATTCCTGCAAGACCACGGCATTCACCGCATCACCGGTGCAGATACCGCCGGGTCGGCCCATCACGTTGCAGAATCGGGTGTGCCCGGCACTGCCGCGCTGGCCAGTCCGCTGGCAGGCGAGATTTACGGCCTGAACGTGCTGGCCGAACATATCGAGGACAACGCGAACAACACCACCCGGTTCCTGATCATGTCGCGCGAGGCCAATACAGTCCGGCGCGGCGCACATGGGATGATCACCAGTTTCGTGTTTCAGGTGCGCAACATTCCGGCCGCTTTGTACAAGGCCATGGGCGGGTTCGCGACCAACAGCGTGAACATGACCAAACTGGAAAGCTATATGGTCGAGGGATCATTCACCGCGACGCAATTTTATGCCGATATCGAAGGGCACCCCGACGATGCGAATGTCCAACTGGCGCTGGACGAACTGGCCTATTTCACGACAAACATCGAGATTCTGGGCGTCTATCCGGCAAATCAGGGGCGGTATTGACCGCCATCCGGGGACTGCACACCGAATGGTAAGGATTAGCGCCTAGCATCACATTGGCAATCTATCGCCAAGGAATTCGTGATGAGCCTGACCAGCACCGTGACCGGCAATGCCCGGATCGTAACCGTAAACGCCAAGCGGATCGATGCCGCCATGGCGATTCAGTTCAAGGAAGACATGCGCGCCGAAACCGAACAGGGGCCTGACCGTGTCATTCTGGACCTGTCATCAGTCGCCTTTATCGATTCCAGCGGCCTGGGTGCCATCGTCGCCGCGATGAAGCAGTTGGATGAACATCGCCAACTGGATCTGGCCGGGCTGACGCCGATGGTGGAAAAGGTGTTTCGCCTGACCCGGATGGACACCGTGTTCAACCTGTTTGCATCACTGGAAGATGCCGAGGCCGCAATTTTGGGGTGATGGGCAGGAACGGCGGATAAAAACAGTGACCGGAATACGGGACAAATTCAAAATGTCTTTCTGCGCCACAGAACTGGAGGCGCGACAGGCCATAGCCCGAGCGTCTGAATGGTTGCGGGCATCCGGGCTTTGTCAAATCCGGGCAGATGAGGTCGAAATCGCCCTGGCCGAGGCGATCAATAACGTGGTTGAACACGCCTATTCCGGTCCGGAAATGGGTTCCATCCGATTATTGTGCAGCCTGCGAGCCACCCATCTGGACATCAGGATTTGCGACACAGGGGTTCCGTTGCCGCAAAATCGGCTGCCTCCTGGATTGGCGGCTGATGTTAATGTTCCGCGCGCCGACCTGCCCGAAGGCGGGTTTGGCTGGTTTCTCATCCGCCAGTTGACCAGCGATATCCGCTATGATCGCTGTGGTCTGATCAACCATTTGTCGCTGCGATTTGCATTTTCCTAAATACTAGGGTCAGGACCCGTGGCGGCAATGACCCGCTGCGACCCACTGCCACGAAATCGCCTTTTTCGTTCCAAACTGCTGCCTGAAATGGGGGCGATACAGTACGGGTAGCTGCATATAGCTTCCCTTGGCATCGCGCGTACTAGCCCCCACCCAGTGCGCGGTGCCAAGGAACTTCCTTCCCCCCCCCCAAATAACGAAAATACGCAGTGGCGCTCATTTGATGGTGCCCTTAAGATTTTGCTGTTGGAATATGGGGCGGAGCCGATAAATGCGTGACTTTCAATTACCAGGGCGATCCGAGGTTCTGGCAGGCAATGGCATGTGTGCAACATCACATCCCCTGGCGGCACAAGCGGCAATCGATATCCTGAAACGCGGCGGCAATGCCATGGACGCGGCGATTGCCGGAGCCGTCCTTTTGGGTATTTGCGAACCGCAGATGACCGGAATTGGCGGTGATTGCTTTGTGCTATATTCGGCACCGGGCAGCGACACCGTTCAGGCGTTGAACGGATCGGGTCGCGCCCCC
>DAOUPC010000052.1 GCA_030626365.1 Paracoccaceae bacterium | reverse complement strand
CCCTGAGCGGCGTGAATTTCACCGATCCGGGTCTTGATCAGGCGGTGGGACAGGCGATTACGCTTGAGGGTCAGTTTGCGCTGAAGGGTCAAGGTAAACTGGACCTGTCACAGGTTCAGTTGCGCGGTGCGGATTATTCCGCAACGCTGAACGGGCAGTTACAGGGGCTTAAAAGCGGCTTTCACATGCAGGGGAGCGCGCGCGTCGGGGCCGCCGACCTGTCGCGGTTTTCCATGCTGGCGGGCCGGCCGCTGGGCGGTGCGGTTACCGCGACGATTAAGGGAAATGGCAGCCCACTGGGCGGGCAGTTTGATTTCCGCTTTGATGCCAGGGCCCAGAACCTGACCAGCGGTATTGTCCAACTTGACCCGCTGATTGGTGGTCAGACCACCCTGTCAATGGATGCCAGTCGCGACACCTCTGGGTTGACGATCAACAGCTTTCAACTGGACGGTGCTGCCCTGAGCGCGCGCATCAGTGGCATGCTTAGCCGGGCCGGATCGGATATGCAGTTCATCGCAGAACTGGATGATCTGGCGCGTGTCCTGCCTGAAATCAGTGGGCCTCTGAAGTTGCGCGGTAATGTGCATCAGGACAGCGCCGGCACCACGACAGGCGCGCTGTGCCTTGATGGCCCAGAGTCATCCTTTGTCGATCTGAACGGCATACTGGACCCGGACGGCACCGCCGGGCTGACGTACATGGCCAGGGTGGACCGGGTTGAACGCTTTGTTCCCGAGATGCGCGGGGCTGTATCCTCGCAAGGGACTGCACAGCGCAAAGGCACCACCTGGGACGTCAAGGGAACGGCGGACGCCCCTGCCGGGGCCTCGGCAAAAATTGGCGGCACCTGGGATGAACAATCAGGCCTTTCGCATATGATGGCCCAGGGGACGGTGCAACTGGCCATCGCCAACCGGCTGCTAAAGCCCAACTCTGTCGTTGGGGTGGCCGAATTTGACATTGCATTGGACGGCCCGCCCGGTTTGGCCGGATTGCGCGGAACCATCACCACCAGGGACGCAAGGTTTGTGCTGCCCGGTCTGGCGCAGACGATTGAGAACATCAAAACCACGGTCACGTTGGCCGATGGGCAGGCAGACCTGTCTGTGACAGCCGCCCTTGCCGCCGGGGGGACGTTACGGGCCAGCGGGCCAATCACCCTTGGGCCGCCGTTCCAGGGGACGATCACCACCCAGTTGCAACAGATCATCCTGACCGACAATGTCAGCTATCATTCGGTGGCCAACGGGCAGTTGGTTTATTCGGGGCCTCTGACGGGAAATGCCAACCTGTCCGGACAGATCGAGTTCGGGGAAACCGAGATCAACCTGAATACTGCCTCGGGGTCTATCGGTGCGGCCCCGATTCCCAGGATCACCCACCGGGGTGAAACACCGGCCCAACGGGCAACCCGTGCCCGCGCCGGGCTGATCGAGACCGGCAAAGGGTCATCCGGCCCGGTGATCGGGCTGGATATTACCCTGTCGGCCCCCAACCGGGTCTTTGCCCGTGGCCGTGGCGTGCAGGCCGAACTTGGCGGTCAAATCCTGATACGTGGCACCAGCAGTCAGGTGGTGCCATCGGGCGAGATTGAATTGATCCGTGGTAATATCAACCTGTTGGGGCGCAAATTGAAACTGACCAGGGGGGTGGTGTCACTACAGGGGAATCTGGACCCTTATGTTGAATTTGCCGCCACCACATCGACCTCTGAAGGGACGGCAACCATTGAAATTTCAGGGCCATTGAACAGCCCCGAAATTCAGGTCTTTTCAGACCCTGAACGGCCAAGCGAAGAGGCATTGGCGATGCTGGTCTTCGGCAACCGCTTTTCCGAAATGTCACCCTTGGCAATTGCCCAGATGGCCGCCTCTTTGGCCGAGTTGAGCGGCAAGGGGGGCAAGAGCGAAAAAACGGTAAGAGAAGAATTGGGGGTTGATACGCTGAGTGTCGGCTCGGACGAGGACGGCACCGCAAAGGCGGGCATCGGGTTCTATGTTATCGAGAACCTTTATACCGATTTCACGGTGAACACCGATGGCGATACCGAACTGAACCTGAAACTTGACGTGTCAGATAATTTTACCATCAAGGGCACCGTGGACAACACCGGTGCCACCTCTATGGGGCTGTTTTTTGAGCGGGATTATTAGGGGCGGACCCTAAAGCGTTTGCGCGTACTGCGCCGCACCGATCAGTGCCGCCGCATCGTCGTTGATCACCCGGATCGGAACCCGGGCAATATGTTGCTCAAAGGGACCGGGTGCAGTGGCGGACCCATTGAGCGCCTCAAGGAACATGTCGCTGGCGGGCGACCCAAGGATGCCACGTGCGACCCCACCGGCAAAATGGATACCGCCATAGGGAAGGTACTGAAACACCAGTTCACGTGCGATAACGCCCAGCATCCGGGCCATCAGTTCGACCGCCCGTGCCGAGGCATCCCGGCGTGCCGGATCATAAGCCGCCAGTATCTGCGGGCCGGTCTGTTCGCCCCCGCCTGACACAAGCCGGAACAGCCGTGACAACCCGGCCCCCGACAACAGGTGTTCGTAGGTGGTAAACTGCGCCGCCTCGCTGCCGCATTCTTTCAGCAATGTATTGCTGACACAGGCGGGCAGGCAGGCATGGCCCAGTTCGGCCTCGGTTACCACCGGCCCGGCGGGTGTGGATTTGACGGCACACACGTTGAACCCGGTGCCAACCCCCGCCACCAGCGCCTGGCTGTTGGATGGCCCCGGTTCGTTTGATGGCTTGATCTGCGTTAACTGGTCCGGTGACAGGCCGGACAGGGAAAACCCCAGTGCCACCAGATCATTGACCAGATGCACAGACCCAGTGGGCCGCAATGGCAAAGCGGTGGCAATGGTGGCGGTGTCAAAACCCCAGTCAAGATTGGTCAGCCGGGCCGCCCCCGCCGTGACCGGCCCGGCAACCGCAACACAGCACCCCGTCAGGCCGGACAGGTCATGCGTTTCGCCATATCGTGACAGCAGTTCGTAAAAGGACGCAAAACCGTTGTTCTGATACCGCTCGCTTTGCGATATCGGCCCCCCCGGCCGGATCAGGGCGATACGGGTGTTGGTGCCACCCACGTCTGCAACCAGCAGTGTCACGGCTAACCCGCATCCGAACCGGGCTGTTTGCCCAGGATGATCATGCTTAGCAAATCATCATCCGTGACATCCGCCACATCCACGGTTCCCACCAGTTTACCGTTTTTCATCACACTGGCCCGGTCGCACAGTTGCATGACGTCGTGGATGTCGTGGCTGATAAGAAAGATGCCGATGCCGTCTGCCTTAAGCTGGCCAATCAGTTCGGCCACCATCCGGGTCTCATGCGGGCCAAGGGCGGCGGTGGGTTCGTCCATGATCAGGATACGGGCATCGAAATAGACCGCCCTTGCAATGGCAACCGCTTGGCGTTGCCCGCCAGAAAGGGCCGAAACCGGGTCGCTGAATTTGTGGAAATTGGGGTTTAGGCGGGCCATGATCCGCCGGGTTTCGGCCTCCATCGCCGCATCATCGACCAGACCCAGCGGCGTGACCAGTTCACGGCCCAGAAACAGATTGCTGGCCGCATCCAGATTGTCGGCCAGCGCCAGCGTCTGATAGATGGTTTCGATATTATAGGCGCGCGCGTCACGGGGGTTGTTGATCTCGGCCCGTTCACCGTTGATGAAAATTTCGCCTGAGTCGGCACCATAGGCCCCGGATAATATCTTGATCAGGGTCGATTTCCCGGCCCCGTTATGCCCCAAAAGGCCGACAACTTCGCCCGGATGCAGATCAACACTGACGTGATCCACCGCATGCACCCCGCCAAACGAGATGCAGATGTCGCGCATGTCCACAAGGGGGGTCGCACCAGAGGCGCGCGGATCACCAGCACCAGAGGCGCGCAGAGATTGTGTCATCAGGCCGCTCCTGTGCGTTTGCGGTAAAGGATGTCGATCAGCACGGCCAACACCAGCACCGAACCAACGACGATGTTCTGCAAGGGCGCGTCAACACCGACCATCGCCATGCCCGATTGCAACGACTGCATGATCAGCGCACCCAGAATCGCGCCGTGAATGGTGCCCACCCCACCGGCCAGCGCAGTACCGCCAATCACCGCCGCCGCGATCACCCGCAGTTCGTCCAGCGTGCCGATATCGTTGGAATGGTTGGTAAGGCGGGCCGAGGCAACCACCGCCGATATGGCGCACAGTGCGCCCATCAGGGCAAACACCTTGACCGTCAGCCAGCGGGTGTTGATGCCGCTCAACTCGGCCGCATCCGGGTTGCCGCCGGTGGCGAACACATAGCGGCCAAATCGGGTGCGGCGTGCCATGATGGTCATCATAATTGCCACAAAGATCAACAACAGCACCGAATACGGGATGCCATAGGCCTGTGCGTACCCTTCGGGCATCACCTCGCCGCGGGCCTCAAAAATGCGTTTCAGTTTTCGCACCGGGATTTCATAGGCATTCAGGATTGCCACAAAGCCAAGGATCGCGGTGGCGATAATTGCCCCCATCAGGCCTTCGGCCCAAAGCGGTTTGACAGGAAAGCCGTGTTTGACCTTGTTACGGCGTGCAGAGAACAAACCATAAAGCGCCGCCGCCAGTGCCAGTGCGCCAACAACCCAGGACGCGCCCGCGCCCAATGTGCCGTTGATGCCGCCGAATTTCTGAAAGGTTGGGTCCAAGGGGCCGATGGTTCGTCCGCTGGTCAGATACCAGCCGGTATTGCGCCAGACCAGCAAACCACCCAGCGTGACGATGAACGCGGGAATGGTCAGATAGCCCACCAGCCAGCCGTGGAACGCACCAATCAATGTGCCGGCGATCAGCCCCACGGCGATCGAAATCCAGGGGATCAGCGGATGACCCAGTTCCAGCCCCAGCATGTTTGGCAGAACCTGCGTCTGGGTCATGGCCATCACTGCCGAACAGGTCGCCAGTAACGCGCCGACACTAAGGTCGATATGACGGGTGACGATAATGAACACCACGCCCGTCGCCATGATCGCAACCGATACGGTCTGAATGGTCAGGTTGAATATGTTGCGCGGGGTCAAAAAGCGCCCGCCAGTCATCAGATCAAAGCCGATACAAAGCACCGCAAAGGCGCAGATCATGCCCAGCAGGCGCAGATCAAGGTCAAGCAACTGAAACACGTTCCTGCGCGCGGGTTGCTGCGCCAGATCAGGGTCGGATGGTGTCATGGGGGTTTTCTTTCGTGGGTGCCTTTCCCCGCGCATGACGGGGAAAGGCGATCGTTCGTGAGTGGTTTTGACTTAGTTACAGGGTGCTGGCCCAGCCGTTACGCCCTGACACAGGGTTTCCTGTGTGATCCACTGGGCATCGACTACGGCGCTCAGGTTCTCTTTGGTGATTGGCATCGGCTCAAGGAACACGGCGTTCATCTTGGTGCCGCCCGGGCTGGTCCAGAATTTCGCGCCACCGATGGCGTTCATCTTGGTGCCCTTGGACAGGGAAACGGCAATACGGCCAGCGGCCTTGCCCAGATCACGCGCGTCTTTCCAGACCGATACGGTCTGATGACCCTTGGCAACACGGTTCAGCGCGGCATAGTCGCCGTCCTGACCCGAAACCGGGATACCTTCCATGCCCTGCGCCGTCAGCGCCGCAACAACACCACCTGCGGTGCCGTCATTCGAGGCGATGACCGCATCAACCTTGTTGTCCTGCGCGGTCAGGATCTGTTCCATGTTGCGCTGGGCGTTGGCGGGCAGCCAACCGTCGGTATAGGCCTCGGCGACGATGGTGATGTCACCGGCGTCAATCGCGGCCTGAATGATCTCTTGCTGGCCACCACGCAGGAAATCAGCGTTCGGATCGGTGGGCGAACCTTTGATCATCACATAGTTGCCCTTGGGGGCTGCGCCCAGAACGGCACGGGCCTGCATCCGGCCAACCTCGACATTGTCGAACGTCAGGTAAAAGGCGCGGCTGTCTTCGATCAGGCGGTCATAGCCGACCACCGGGATGCCTTCGTCGGCTGCGGCCTGAACCGCCGGGCCGATGGCCTGTGCGTCCTGCGCCAGAATGATCAGCGCGGTTGCCCCTTGGGCAATCAGGCTTTCGACATCCGACAATTGCTTGGACGACGAACTTTGTGCGTCAGCCGAGATGTATGTGGCCCCATGTTCGGCCAGCGCCGCCTTGATCGCCGCCTCGTCGGTTTTCCAGCGCTCTTCCTGAAAGTTCGACCAGCTGACGCCAATAATGATATCTCCGGCAAAGGCTGCCGTGGACATGAATGCACCGGCAATGATCGCCGTCGCGGTTGCAAAAAGCTTCATAATTTCCTCCCAAAACTGTTGTGGGCCCCGCGATTCTCACAACAGACAGGGCCGTTTTCGAATGGTGAGGCATTTTAATTTGAAAATCAAATTAAATCGCCTAAGCTGGAAAAAATGGCTGCCATGCGCCCATGTGTCCGGTACGGGGGACGCCCGGATTATGTAGGATATGGCAGAAATGAAGATCGGAAAATAACGAAAATGGCTGTTTTGCAAAGGGAATACGGGCGGCGCACCTTGTTGCGCCAAATCCGGTCTGCCGGGCGAATCCCACGCATAGAACTGGCCGACCAGACCGGAATCAGCCGCGCCACGGTTACCACGATCACCGCTGAATTCCTGCAAAGTGGCCTGATCGAAGAGGTCACGCGGGCAGAACCCACAAAGCCCACTGAACTTGGCGCAGATACCCGACGCGGGCGCCCCCGGGTGGACCTTAGGGTGCGCGGGGCGGCACGTCTGGTGGCGGGGGTTAAAATCGCGAACCGGGCCATATCGCTGGTGCTGTTGGATTTTGCGGGCACCCAACTGGCCGCGCGGGAAACCGAATTGGACGGCACGGTATTTTCATCCGCCGAACTGGCCAGTGCGATCCGCGACGCGGTTCATGACCTGGCCCGCTCTGCCGGGTATGATGCTGGGGATGTTTCGGGCGTTGGGGTAGGCATTGCCGGGGTTGTTCAGGCCGCCAGCGGTTTTGTTTACTGGTCCCCGTCCCTGTCCCAGCGAAATGTCGAATTCGGTTCCATACTGACCGCCACACTTGGCACACCGGCGTTTATCGACAATGACGCCAATCTGGTGGCCGTGGCCGAAAAGACCATTGGTCTGGGCCGTTCGCATACCGATTTCATCGTCGTGACCATCGAAAATGGCGTTGGTATGGGGTTGGTGATCGGAGGAGAGCTTTACCGTGGCACACGCGGTTGCGGGGCTGAATTTGGCCATACCAAGGTGCATCTGGACGGTGCCTTGTGCCGCTGTGGTCAGCGCGGCTGTCTTGAGGCCTATGTCGGGGATTACGCGCTGCTGCGCGAGGCCGTGACAATGCCAGATGCAGACCCCGGCGCGGATGCCGGCACCAGCATCCGCGCACTGCTGAATGCGGCAAAAACCGGGGATACCATGGCCCGCAACATAATCGAAAGGGCCGGGCGCATGTTTGCCATGGGGCTGGCCAATCTGGTCAATATATTCGACCCGCAACTGATTATCCTTGCGGGTGAACAGATGCAGTTTGACCACCTTTACGCCGAGGCGGTAATTGCCGAAATGCGCAAATCTATCGTTCAAATCGACAAGGCCCCCCCCGAGGTGGTGATTCACAAATGGGGAAACCAGATGTGGGCGCATGGGGCCGCGGCCTATGCGCTGGATCAGGTTTCCGAACTGGCACTGGCGGGATTGGGTGAAAATGCGGCCTGAACTGATGATCTGTGCGGCGCTGATATGGGCCGCGCCACTGCTGGCCGGGCCACGGTTTGAACCGGTTCAGGTGCCGGACCATACCTATTCCGGGGGCTGGGAACATTACGTTGGCGGGGGCATTGCCACGTTTGACTGTAACGGTGATCGTTTGCCTGACCTGTTTGTCGCCGGTGGCGGCGCCCCGGCCATTCTGCTGCGCAATCGCACGGTCCCGGATGGCCCGCTAAGGTTTGAACCTGCAACCCCGGATGCCTTGCACCTGACCGGCGTGACCGGGGCCTATCCGCTGAACATCGACAGTGATGGGCATATGGACCTTGCGGTGCTGCGGGTCGGCGAAAACCTGTTGCTGCGTGGTGGGCCGGATTGCCGCTTTGCCCCCTTTACCGGGCTGGGTTTAACCACCGGCGACCGCTGGACCACCGCATTTTCCGCCACCTGGGAGGGCGGGCAAACCCTGCCGACGCTGGCCTTTGGCAACTATGTGGATCGCCATGACCCAAAGGGGCCGTTTCGCGCCTGTGATGATAATCTGCTCTTTCGCCCTGATGGGGCAGGGTATGGTCAGCCGCAGGTACTAAGTCCCGGATACTGCCCCCTTTCGATGCTGTTCAGCGATTGGGGGCGGCAGGGGCGCGCCGATCTGCGGATATCGAATGACCGGCATTACTATGTCGATCAGGGGCAGGAACAATTGTGGGCGATGGAACATCCACCCCGGGCCTATTCGGTTACGAATGGCTGGCAGGATCACCGGCTTTGGGGCATGGGCATTGCCGCGCGCGATCTGGACCGGGATGGCCACCAAGAGGTATTCCTGTCCTCGATGGGCGATCAGCGGTTGCAATATCTGGTTCCGGGTGCGGGTGGCCCAATGTTCAGGGACGCCCCCTATGATCTGGGCACCACCGCGCACCGGCCCTATCTGGGCGGGGACGGTCGGCCATCGACCGGCTGGCATGTGGCATTCGGGGATGTCCAGAATGATGGGCGCGACGACATATTCATCGCCAAGGGCAACGTCGAACAGATGCCCGACAGCGCCATGGACGACCCTAACAACCTGTTGGTTCAGGCCGGTGATGGGCAATTTCACGAGGCCGGCGCAGAGGCGGGCATCGCCAGCCTGCACCGCAGCCGCGGTGCGGCGCTGGTTGATCTGGATGGCGACGGGCGGCTGGATCTGGCCGTGGTCAACCGACGCGCGCCATTGCAGGTCTGGCGCAATGTCACCCCCGATACCGGCCATTGGCTGGCGCTATCACTGATACAGGACACGCCGAACCGCAACGCGGTTGGTGGCTGGATCGAGGTGCAATCAGGCGGTGAAACCCAACTGCGCGAAATCACCGTTGGGGGTGGCCACGCAAGCGGTTACGCCGGACCGCAACATTTTGGTCTGGGGCAGGCCGGTAAGGCACGGGTCAGGGTGATCTGGCCGGATGGCACAGCCTCGGGGTGGGTCTATACGGGCGTGGATACATTTCTTGACCTGCACCGGGATGGCGCGCAATTGCGGGTCAGTCGCTGACCGGCAGCCCGCTGGGCACGGTATCGGGCACGCCCAACCGCCCCTTCAGGCTGGCCGGGTCGCTTAGGGCGGCAAGAAAGGCCAGAAGGTCGGCCAGTTCCGGTTCGCTCAGCTCTACTGGGGCCAGTTCGTTCGCCGCGGCAATGGCCGCCACCTCGTCCCGGTCCTGCATCAGGCTAAAGTCGGTTTCAAAGGCAGGGGGTGTCAATATCGCCTGCGCCGGGTCATAGGCGTTCAGCCACCCGACCGGGTCAAGGTGATGGCGCACCACACGTTCCAGCGTCGGGTAGGCCCCGGAATGCCCATAGGGCGCGGTCCGGGTCACGTTGCGCAAAGATGGCGTGCGAAACCGGTACGTATCGCGCGCATCCCCCGTCACCCGCAGCCGTCCGACATCGCGGTTATGGCGCTCGAACCGGGCGGCCTTGCCCGGCCCTATCTGGGGCATGGCGATGGCGTGGAACTGATGATCGGTCTGGAACTGGCCGGAATGACAGCCCGAACAGCCCGCTTTGCCATAAAACAACGCCATCCCACGCGCCGCTGCGGCATGCAAAGGTGTGCCATCACGCAGCCACGCATCAAACGGGCTGTTGTCGGCGCGCCATTCAAACGCAACGAAGGCCGCGATCATGTTGGCAATGTCGGAAAACGCGATGTCACGCGGGCCGATGGTGGCGTCAAACCCCGCCCGATAGGCCGGGATTTCAGCCACCCGCCGCGACAGGATCGACCACGCCCCATCGGGGCCGGTCAGCATCCCCTGACGCACCGCCTGTGCCACCGGGTTTTCAGAATAATGCCCGGCCATTTCATCCCCCGACAGCACCGGAAACATCGCCTGCGCCGCCAGAACCGAGGAAAATCCGCGCTCCATGTCGGCGCCCAGCGGCGTGCGGATGCCAGAGGGGCGGGATGGGTCGGTCTCTAGCCGGCCATCGTGAAACAGGGTGGTGAATTCGGTGGCACCCAGGTTGAACAATGCCGGGGAATTACGCCCGATCCGCTGTTCCGGCGGATTTACAGCGTCAAACACACGCGCCGGGCCAACCCCCACACCCCCGTCACCAATCCCAAGCGACAGCCCGTCCGAGGTGCCAAACCGGGGGTGGTGACAGGTGGCGCAAGCCACAGTCCCGGCCCCGCTGAGGACCGGATCATAAAACAACAGTTGACCCAATCGGACCTCGGCCATGTCCAGCGGGCGAAACACCGCATCGGGTGCCGGCAACGGCCCGGCCAGCAGGGGCAGGCCAAACAGGGCAAGACAAAGGATCAGCAGGGGTTTCATGTGGCATTTCCGGGGGCGATTCTGACCCGCAGGCACTGGGAATAGGGGTGATCCGGGGTAATCAGCACGGATGGGAAACCGGGTGTGTTGATTGCGTTTGGAAACCCCTGCGGTTCCAGGCACAGCCCGCTAAAGGCATCATGGAGCTGCCCCGGCAGGGGCTGCGCGGCATGGCGCAGATGTGCCCCGCTATAAAGTTGCAGACAAGGTTGATCGGTGGTCAGTTTAAGGCGCAGCCCATTGGGCGCGCTTAGGCTGGCTGCGGGCTGGTCTGGTCCGCCCGTCAGAACAAGGTTCATGTCCAGCCCCTTAGCGGCTGGGTCTGCCTGACGCATTGTCCTGTGCTGTCGCAGATCAAAATCCATGCCCCCAAGCGGGGCAATCTGCCCGGTGGGGATCATTGCCGCATCCACGGGGGTATATTGATCGGCCATGATTTGCAGGCGGTGATCACCAATCCCCCCCCGCCCCATCAGATTGTAATAGGAATGCTGGGCCAGATTGATCGGCGTTGGCCGGTCGGTGGTGGCGCGCATGTCATAGCGTAATTCGTACCCTGAAAGGGTGATCATCACCTCAAACGTGACCTGCCCCGGATACCCCTGATCGCCATCGTGCGACACAAGGCGCAGGCGCACGGCCCGGTTCCCGTCCGGTTCCATATCCCAGATCCGGGCATGTACCCCGCCGGGACCGCCATGCAGGTGATTGGGCGGTTCGTTGACGGGCAAATCATGGTGCTGCCCGTCAAGGGTAAACCCGGCCCCCGATATGCGGTTGGCCACCCGGCCTGCGATCACCCCCAGATGGCAGGGGTTGGTCGCGTAATCCTGCGGGTTGTCAAAACCCAGAACCACCGGCACCCGTGTGCCCCCCAGCGGCACCCGCCAGTCCTGTGTAATGGCCCCAAGGTTCAGGATGGCGACCGATACATCGCCATCACTCAGCACATGACGCCGGATATTTTGGTTTTCAGACAAACCGGTTCACATAGTTTTCCAGTTGTTCCTGCCGGCCTGACCGTGGCTGGGGGGCCACCTCGCCCGATAGGACCCGTTCAAAGATGGCATCGAAATCACTGTCCAGCATGGCCTGTGCCTGTGGCGTATCCCACCCGGCATAACGTTCACCCAGCGCGCCCTGCAAACCCCCATCATCGATCATTGCCGCGGCGGCCTTTAGCCCCCGCGCGCAGATGTCCATCCCACCAACATGGGCCGCGATCAGGTCAACCGGGTCCAGCGACTGGCGGCGCAGCTTGGCATCAAAGTTGGTGCCACCCGTGCCCAGCCCACCGGCCTTAAGGATATGATAATAGCTTAGCGCAACCTCGGGCACGTTGTTGGGGAACTGGTCGGTGT
>DAOUPC010000071.1 GCA_030626365.1 Paracoccaceae bacterium | reverse complement strand
GGGCATGAACCGACGTTTCTTGGTTTTGTTGGTAAGGGACTGGCTGATGCGGCCGCGGTGGGCAATGTCTTTGCCTCGCCTCCGCCGCAGCCTGCGATGGACGCCGCAATTGCCGCTGATGGTGGGGCCGGGGTGCTGTTCCTTTACGGGAACTATGCGGGCGACGTGATGAATTTCGACATGGCAAGCGAGATGCTTGAGATGGAATCAATCGAGGCGCGGACCGTTCTGACCACCGACGATATTGCCTCTGCGCCGGTGGACGAAATCGAAAAGCGTCGCGGTGTGGCCGGCAATGTGTTTATCTTCAAGGCCGCGGGGGCCGCTGCTGACATGATGCTGTCCCTGGACGAGGTTGAGCGGGTCGCCCGCCATGCCAACGCCCGCACGTTTACCATGGGGGTCGCCCTGTCGGCCTGTTCGCTGCCACAGACCCGACGCCTGAATTTTGATCTGCCGCAGGGCGAAATGGAAATCGGTATGGGTATCCACGGGGAACCGGGGGTGCGCCGTGGCCCACTGCGCCCGGCGAACGAGGTCACGGATGAAATCATGGATGCGATCCTTGCCGAAATGAATGCCGCGCCGGGGGCGCGTGTTGCGGTTCTGGTCAACTCGATGGGGTCAACACCCCTTATGGAACTTTACATCCTTTATGCCCGCGTGGCTGAGCGCCTGTCAGAGGCCGGGCTTGTCGTACACAAGTCGTTGGTCGGGCCTTATTGCACTTCATTGGAAATGGCAGGGGCATCGATAACAATCATGCATCTGGATGAGGAATTGGAAAAAATGATCGACCACCCGTGCGACTGCGCAATGTTTCAGGTGACCTGATGGAAACTGAATTTACAACCAAAGATCTTGCCGCCCTGTTCGATGCCCTGTCCGGGCGCATGTCAGCCGAACGGGATACCCTTTGCGAACTGGATGGCCTGATTGGTGACGCCGATCACGGTATTGCAATGGAACAGGGGATGAACGCCGCGTCACTGTCTGTGCAGGATATGCCGGACGGCACGTTTCAGGAGCTTTTCAATGCGGCGGCCAAGGGGTTCCTGAATGCGGTTGGCGCATCTTCGGGGCCGCTTTATGCAACGGCATTGATGCGGGCGGGCAAGGCGGGCGGTCCGCATAAAACGATGGATCGCAATCAGGGCAAGGCGCTGATTGTTGCCATGGCCGATGGGATTACCCATCGTGGCAAGGCCACCGTTGGGCAAAAGACAATGTTTGATGCCTGGTCCCCGGCGGCTGATGCCGCCACGGCGGGGCAGGGTTGGCCGGAAATTGCAGCGGCCGCACAAGCCGGGGCCGACGCAACATGCGCGATGATCGCATCCCTTGGACGTGCCGCCAGGCTGGGGGAACGCAGCCGGGGCCATAAAGACCCAGGCGCGGTTTCGGCGGCAATGATCGTGCAAGAGTTCGCCAAGGCATTCGGATAACGCCGGGGTTAGCGCAACGCAGCCTCGATATTGCCACCATCCACCGTCAATACGTGGGCTGTTGTGCGCTCTGACTGGGCAAGGGCGCTAAAGGCTTTGGCCACATGGTGCGCCTCTACCTCGCGGGCCAACAGGTTGCCGGCCATATAGGTTGCCTCGCTTACGCCGCGCGCCTCGGCCCGGGCGCTGATGAACCCGTCATCAAGCAGGCCAGAGCGGATGCGGTCCGCGTTGACACCATTGACCCGCACGCCCTTTGCCCCCAGTTCCAGCGCCAGTTGACGCAGCAGGAAAAAAGTGGCGGCCTTGGGTATCCCGTAGGCCCCAAACCCCTTGCCGGGATTGACTGCCTGCTTTGACACATTGAACAGAATTTGCCCGCCGCGTGCCTGGGTTTCGAACAGCCGTGCGGCAGTGGTGGCAAAGGCCTGATGGGAAAAGAAATTCAGCTCAAAACTTTTGCGCAGGGTCTCATCGGGTAAATCCGTCATCTCGCCGGTCCAGGCGGCCCCGGCATTGGATACCAGTATATCCAGCCCACCAAAGGCCTGGATACAGGCATTCATTGCGGTCGCCGCAGCGCCCTGGGCCGTGATATCCATGGCAATGCCACGGTGAAATCCGCCAAGTTTGGCAAGCGCCCCGTCCAGTGCCCCCTGATCAAGATCAACAAGAAATATATCAGCCCCAAGGGCGGCAAATTCCTGTGCGGTTGCCAGACCGATGGCCCCGGCCCCGCCTGTTATCATCACCACACGGCCCTGCATGGCGGGTGGTTTTCCCTTGCCCAGTTTGGCCTGCTCCAGCGACCAGTATTCCATATCAAACAGCTTTTCCTCGCTTACCGGGAAAAAGCCGCCGCAGGCTTGTGCGTTGGTCATCACGTTCATGTTCTGCGCCGCCAGATCGCTGGCCGCATTGGCCGCCTTGGCACTGGCCGAGATACCAACCACACCGACCCCTTCGATCCAGGCCAGATTGGGGGTGGGCATCAACAGCGTCTTGGCCCCGCCAAAGCGGATATTGTTGGCCTCAAAATAGGTTGTGTATTCGGCCATATAGTCATCAACAGCCTGGGCCACGGCCTGTTGACCGCCAGCAAGGATTTTGGCCGTCAGATACAGCGGATAGTTCTTGGTGCGGATCACGTGATCGGGGGTGGCGACGCCACGGCGCGACAGGACAGGCAGGTCATCGCGTGCCATGAATCCCTGAACATTATCGCCATTTCGCAGGCTCATCACTGGCATCGCCTGATCAACATTGCCGGTAAAGGCTGCCGCGCGTTCGCCAATGATCCCGCGCAGCATCGGCAGAATGGCCGCCGCCCGGTCGGACATTTCCTGGCTGTGTCCCGTTGCGGCGCCAGGCACCGTGCCGCTTTTTTGCTGCAACCAGGCCTCGACCAGATTGGTGTGTTCGATCAGCCGATCATAGCTTTCCTTTGCGCTGTCGCCAAAGGCAAAATGGCCATGGTTGATCAGCAAAAGCCCCTCAACGTCGGGGTTCGCATCATAGATTTCAGCCGCCACCTTGGCCAGTTCAAACCCCGGCATGATGAAAGGCACACAAACGATCCGGTCGCCGAATATCTCTTTGACGATGCTTTGCGCATCCGGCAGGTCGGCCAGCGCCAGCATGGCCGAGGCATGCGTGTGGTCAATGAACCTGTGCGGCAGAAAGGCGTGCAGCAGGGTTTCAACCGATGGGTTGGGTGATGTGCTGTCCAGCAGGGCGGCGCGTTGCAGGTTCACCATATCTTCGTCCGTCAGCGCATCCAGATCGCGCAGCATGGACAGTGATTCCAGGCGGACACCGGGCAGGCCGGCTGGTTCGATCACCCCCAGATCCCAACCCGATCCCTTGACATGCAACACGTCGATCTCTTGCCCCAGAATGTCACGTCGGCGCACCTTGCATGATGTGTTGCCACCGCCATGCAGAACCAGATTCAGGTCTGATCCGATCAGACGCGAGGTATAGACACGCAAGGCCAGATCCCGGTTCGCCGGGTCATCCCCGGCAGCTGCGGTGAATTCATGCGCCTCTGCGTCATCCCATCTGTTGAGAACCATGTGTCAAACCCCTTTGCCAAACTTCTTTGGTGTTGTTTAAACACAGTTTTTGGCAAATGTCATCCACTGGGGTCAGGCGCGCTTTTCGCCAATCCTTGCCACGCCCAGCACCTCAAGAACCTTTGTCTCGATCTGGGCGGCATTCATTGCGGCAACCGTGTACATGTCCGCCGGGCTGGCCTGATCGATGAACGTATCCGGCAATACCATCGAGCGGAATTTCAGCCCGTCGTCAAACACGCCCTCGTCGGCCAAAAGCTGGGCCACATGGCTGCCAAATCCACCTATTGCACCCTCTTCAATGGTGATCAGGGCCTCGTGTGCTGCTGCCAGTTCAAGGATCATATCCCGGTCCAGCGGCTTGGCAAAACGGGCATCCGCGATGGTTGGCCTGATGCCGCGCGCACCCAGCGCCTCGGCGGCCTTGCGCACCTCGCCCAGGCGGGTGCCAAAGGACAGGATCGCCACGCGCGCACCGGGCTGAATTATCCGCCCCTTGCCAATCTCCAACACCTCGCCGTGTTCGGGAATATCCACGCCCTCACCTTCGCCGCGCGGATAGCGAAAGGCGATTGGCCCGCCATCATGCGCGGCGGCGGTGGCAACCATATGCACCAACTCTGCCTCGTCTGCGGCGGCCATCACCACCATGCCCGGCAGGTTGGCCAGAAAGGCAATGTCGAAACTGCCCGCATGGGTCGCACCATCCGCGCCCACCAACCCGGCCCGGTCGATGGCAAAGCGCACCGGCAGGCGTTGGATGGCCACGTCATGCACCACCTGATCATAGCCCCGTTGCAGGAACGTCGAATACATCGTGCAAAACGGTTTCATCCCGCCCGCCGCCAGTGCTGCCGCAAAGGTCACCCCGTGCTGTTCGGCAATGCCCACATCGAAACACCGCGAAGGATAGCGTTCGTTAAACAAGTTCAGGCCCGTTCCATCCGGCATCGCCGCCGTTACTGCGCAAATCTTGTCGTCCTCGCCCGCCAGCCTGACCAAAGCATCCCCGAACACGTTGGTATAGCTGGGCGCATTCGACGGCGTCTTTTTCTGCTCGCCGGTCACCACGTCGAATTTGGCGGTGGCATGGCCGCGATCTCGGGCGGCCTCGGCCGGGGCGAACCCTTTGCCCTTTTTGGTCAGAACATGGATCAGGATCGGCCCCGTCGCGCGGGCCTTGACCGTGCGCAGCACCGGCAGCAACTGGTTCAGGTCATGCCCGTCAATCGGCCCGACATAGGAAAACCCAAGCGCCTCGAACAGCGTTCCACCCACGGCCATGCCCTTTAGCATCTCTTTGGCCCGTTTCGCCCCCTGACGAAATGGTTCGGGCAACAGCGACACGGCCCCCTTGGCCGCCGCCTTTAGTTCCTGAAACGGCTCTTCCGCATAAAGCCGTGACAGATAGGACGACAATGCACCCACGGGGGGCGCGATGCTCATCTCGTTGTCGTTCAGGATGACGATCATCCGCTTTTTCAGATGGCCCGCGTTGTTCATTGCCTCAAAGGCCATGCCTGCGCTCATCGATCCGTCGCCGATAACGGCAATCGCATCGCCCAGCCCCTCTTGTGTCACGCCGCCCAGATCGCGGGCCACGGCAAAGCCAAGTGCGGCACTGATCGAAGTCGAAGAATGCGCGGCCCCGAACGGGTCATAGGGCGATTCACTGCGCTTGGTAAAACCGCTTAACCCGCCCTTTGTCCGCAATGTGCGAATCCGGTCCCGGCGTTCGGTCAGGATCTTGTGCGGGTAACACTGATGGCTGACATCCCAGATGATCTTGTCCCGTGGCGCGTCAAACACCGCATGCAGTGCCACGGTCAGTTCAATCACCCCAAGACCAGCCCCCAGATGCCCCCCCGTAACCGATACGGCAGACACGGTTTCAGCGCGCAGTTCCCCGGCCAGTTGAATCAACTGCGTGTCTGAAAGTTGCTTTAGATCGGCAGGTCGGGTGACCTGATCCAAAAGCGGCGTATTTGGCCTGTCAGACATCTGCACCTCCTTTGGGGTGATTAACTGTCGCGCGAAATAACGAAATGTGCGGCTTGCCGCAAGGTGTCGGCCTGCGACCCATAAGGGGAAAGCGCGGTGCAGGCCTGATCAACCAGTTCTGCCGCACGGGTGCGCGCGCCCTCAAGCCCCAGAAGGGACACAAAAGTTGCTTTGCCCGCATCGGTATCCTTGTTCAGCCGCTTACCCGCCTTTGTCGCATCACCTGTTACATCCAAAATGTCATCGGCAATCTGAAAGGCAAGACCCAAACCCTGCGCATATTGATGCAAAGGGGCCGGATCGTCCCCGGCCAGCCGTGCCCCTGCGCAGGCCGACCATTCGATCAATGCCCCGGTCTTGCCTGCCTGCAACGCCGTAACCTGCGCCAGTGTCAGTGGCTGACCGGCAGTTTCGGCCGCCATGTCCCGCGCCTGGCCCAAAACCATACCCTTTGCGCCCGATGCCCGCGCCAGACCAAGCGCCAGATCGGCCCTTACATCACCGCTGCCACAATCGGGCCGTGTGACCAGTTCAAACGCCAATGCCTGCAATGCGTCCCCGGCCAGTACGGCAATTCCTTCGTCCCATTTGACGTGCAGGGTTGGCTGGCCCCGGCGCAAATCATCGTCATCCATGCACGGCAGGTCATCATGCACCAGACTATAGGCGTGCAGCGCCTCGATCCCGGTGGCAGGCCAGATGGCACGGGTCGCATCGACACCGTGCAACCGCGCGCTTTCCAACACCAGAAATCCGCGCAGCCGCTTGCCGCCCGTGGTGGCGTGGCGCATTGCGTGGCTTACCGCCGAATCGCCAAATTCCCCCAGAACCCTGTCAAAATGTGCATCAATCTGCTGCGCAGCCAACGCCAGCGCGGTCGCAAACATCAAAGTCCTTCGACAGGCTTGGTCCCGGTCGGCGCACCATCACCATTCAGTGTAATCGCCGCCACCTTTTCCGCGGCGCGATTCAACTCTTCCTCACAGCGTTTCTTCAACGCTGCCCCCCGCTCGTACAGCGTAATCGAGGCATCCAGCGCCACATCTCCGCGCTCCAGCTGACCGACCACCGCCTCCAGCTCTTTCATCGCTTGCTCAAAGCTCATCTTGTCTACGGGCGTATCACTCATGTTGCTGCCTTTATCAGTTCGTCCACATGCGCCCGGGTCGCGGCGCTTAGCGCGTTCAGATCATACCCGCCTTCCAAAGTCGATACGATGCGCCCGCCGCACAGTTCTGCGGCAAGATTGCACAGCTCTCCCGTCAACCAGGCAAAATCGTCGGTTTTCCAGTTCAGCCCGGCCAGGGGGTCATCTGTATGCGCGTCAAACCCGGCGGAAATAATGATCAGTTCGGGGCGAAAACTGCGCAACCTCGGAAATGCCTGATCCCTCCACGCTTTTCGCATTTGCGAACTGCCACTGCCGGACGCCAGGGGCAGGTTCAGGATATTGTCATATGCGCCCGTCTCATCCACCTTGCCCGATCCGGGCCACAGCGGCATCTGCTGGCTGGTGATGAATAATGCGCGCGGCTCATCCCACAGGATTTCCTGCGTTCCATTGCCGTGATGCACATCGAAATCAACCACCGCAACGCGGCTTAGCCCATGGTGTTCCAGCGCATGCTTGGCACCCAGCGCGGCATTCCCAAACAGGCAAAACCCCATCGCAGTATCACGTTCGGCGTGATGACCTGGTGGGCGTATGGCGGCAAAGGCGTTTGTCACCTCTCCAGCCAACACCATATCGACCCCGCGCATCACCGCGCCCGCCGCCCGAAACGCCGCATTCAGCGTCCCCGGTGACATCCAGGTATCAGCATCAATCTGATAAAGCTGCCCGGTGGGTGAATTCCTGCGCAATTGCGCCAGATAGCTTTCGGGATGTACCCGCAGAATATCATCCTCGGCGGCCAGTGGCGCGCTCACCTGCCTCAGGTTCAGCGGCTCCAGCGCGTGCAACACATGCTCTAACCTTGCCACCTTTTCAGGATGCCCATCCGGCGTCACATGGTTTAGACAATCAGCATGGGTAATCAGTGCGGTTCGCGTCATCCCCTTGCCCTTCTTCTGTTTATAAATATCCCCGCCAGAGGCACAAATGCGCCGCGCAGCGGCACCCGCCCTATCAATCAGGGGCCAGCATATACCCCGCCCCGCGCACGGTCTGCAAATAGCGCGGTTGCTTTGGGTTAGGTTCCAGCTTTCGCCTCAGCCTCGTGATCTGAACATCCACCGCGCGTTCCTGGGCCTGCCCGCGATCGCGCCCCAGATCCTCGACCAGCCTGGCCCGCGTCACCGGCTCCCCCGGAAACGCCGCGAATATCTTTAGCAACTGGCTTTCCGTGGCCGTCAGCCGTACCAGCACATCCCCCTGCCACATCTCACCGTGTTCAATATCATAGCGGATCGCCCCAAGATGCAGTATTTTGGGCACCGTATCGGCCACCGGCGTGTCCGGCATCCGCCGCAATATCGCGTTGATCCTAAGCAGCAGTTCCTTGGGCTCGAATGGCTTGGCCAGATAATCATCCGCCCCGGCCTCAAGCCCGGCAATCCGGTTTTCTGTCTCGCCCCGTGCGGTCAGCAGCAGAATTGGCGTGCTCATGGTTTCGCGCAAACTTTGGGTCAGGCTGATGCCATCCTCGCCCGGCATCATCACATCCATCACGATCAGATCAAATTCCAACCCCATCAGCACTCGGCGTGCATGCGCCGCATCGCGTGCCGCCGTCACCAGAAACCCGTGCCGCATCAGGAATTTTTTCAGCAGGCCCCGAATGCGTTCATCGTCATCAACAATCAGCAGATGCGCGTCCAGATTGCTCATGATGTGCCGTCCCTCATCTTGGTATAGGCGCGGCGCATGTCCGTATCCATCATTGCCTCAAGCACCTGCTTGAATCCGGCCACTGCCTCGGGTCCGGCATCGCGATATGCCGCGCGCATCCGGGCGCGCTGGGCATCGGACAGGCGGCTTTCCAACACCTGCCCAGCCTCGGTCGGATACAGGTGCCTTTCGCGCTTATCGATCGTGCCCACCCGGCTTTCCACCAACCCATCAGCGATCAGCGTGCGCAGCACCCGGTTCAGCGATTGCTTGGTCACCCCAAGAATGGCCAGCAGGTTATTCACCGTCGTGCCCGGTGAGCGGCTGATAAAATGGATTGCCCGGTGATGTGCGCGGCCATAGGCCATTTCCGCCAGTATCCGGTCCGGGTCGGCGGTAAAGCCGCGATAGGCAAAAAACATTGCCTCGATCCCCTGCCGCAACTGTTCGTCCGTCAGAAACAGCAGGTTCTCACCGCCATATACCTGTGCCACACGCCCGTCTGACATGGGAAACCTCATCACTCGTTTTCATCAGTATATGTCAGCCTTATTGACATTCCAAGTGCGAAGCGGTATCGAATCACAGTTTTAGCGCAACTTTATGCCCGATGCGGCCATAGTTTGCGCAACAAATGAAAAGACAGCAACACACAGGAGGGCGCGATATGCCTGGCTATGATGATAGGGACGGTCAAATCTGGATGGATGGCCGGATGGTCGAATGGCGGGATGCGAACATTCACATCCTGACCCACGCGATGCATTACGCCAGTTCTGTGTTTGAGGGCGAGCGTGCCTATAACGGCAAGATATTCAAATCCCGCGAGCATTCAGAACGCCTGCGCAGGTCGGCGAAAATGGTTGATTTTGAAATCCCGTGGACGGTGGATGAAATCGAGGCAGCCAAGGTTCAGGTTCTGGCCGCCAGTGGCCTGAAGGACGCCTATGTGCGTGCCGTGGCCTGGCGCGGGGCCGGCGAAGACATGGGTGTCGCATCGGCGCGCAACCCGGTTCGCATGGCCATTGCCGCCTGGGAATGGGGTGCCTATTACGGCGACGCCAAGATGAAAGGTGCCAGGCTGGACATCTCAAAATGGAAACGCCCCAGCCCTGAAACCATCCCGTGCCATGCCAAAGCCGCCGGTCTTTACATGATCTGCACCATGTCCAAACATGCCGCCGAGGCCAAAGGTTGTAGTGACGCGATGATGTTTGACTATCGCGGCTATGTGGCCGAGGCGACCGGCGCCAACATCTTTTTCGTGCGCGACGGAGAGGTCCATACCCCCGACCCCGATTGTTTCCTGAACGGCCTTACCCGCCAGACGGTAATCGGGATGCTGAAAGAGCGCGGGATCAAGGTGCATGAACGCCATATCATGCCAGACGAGCTGGAAAGTTTTGAGCAATGCTGGCTGACCGGCACCGCCGCCGAAGTCACGCCGGTGGGGCAGATCGGCGATTATAACTTTGAGGTCGGCGCGCTGACCCGTGATATCGCCGCGGGCTATGAAAGGCTGGTTCGGGAATAACCTAACCAGCTACGGGCAATCGATGCGGGCACCAATTTGGTGCCCGTTGTCGTTTGGGGTGCACTAAAATACTTGGCTATGCACAGTAGAGCGTATACGGGTCAAGGCGTTGTAAGATGAAGACGATTTTCAGGTCTAAACAGGCCTGATACAGAAGATTAAAACAACGCCGGATGCGGGCGTGATGGAATGGTAGACATACCAGACTTAAAATCTGTTGGGCCTTGTGCCCGTGTGGGTTCGACTCCCACCGCCCGCACCAACATTTAAAAAAATAACATTTTATTACAATTGCTTAGAGAGACATTCTAAAGATAAATCCCCCTTTGTGTCCACCTTTCACCTCCACCTTAAAGCGATAATATCAGCAAATTGGGCGGAGAGCGGGCATTCACTGCGTCAAGAACCCACGGCTGCAGTGCAGGAAAATCTGCCTTTCGAAAAACCCTAAAGCAGCTGGTCTCCGTCGAGGTAGCAAGCTCTTTTCTCGACAGTTGATACTCCTGCGCACGCTAAATGTCGCCAAATTAGGGCGCGATTTCAAAACGCTTGATAAATTCCATATCTGGTTCGACGCCGATACCTGGAGCTTGCGGAATCGAAACATAACCGCCCGAAGACTTAACCTGTCCCTGAATGTCCAGTGCGTTGGCCAGAAGATCGTCACGGAATTTGTTATCGGTTGTGTCAAACTCCAGCATTGGTTCCCAAGGATGGCTATCGATTCTGGGCCCGGAGTGGATGCAGGTTCCGCTCCGGGTCCTGTTGAAGTCACCCGTCGACAGTAAGATGCTGGCGGGGAGCTGATTTCAGTTCGACCAATACTTGTGCCGCCGCTTTGGCATCC
>DAOUPC010000122.1 GCA_030626365.1 Paracoccaceae bacterium | reverse complement strand
GATACCTTGCCCGATGACACCAGTGCGGCCACCCTTGCCGGCCTGCGCAGTTCGGCCCCGGATGACGCGGAACCAGATACCCTGACCCAAGACACGCTTGCCGCGCTGGCGGCAACCACCCCACAACAGACAGAGCGCCCCGACACGACTGCCGCCGCACTGGACAGCCTTGGCGATATCGCCCTGCCTGAAGCGGAAGAGGACGCGACCGACGATTTGCTTGCGGACCTTGCGGCGAGCGTGCCCGAGGATGCGCCCGAGGCAGACACCGCCGCCGCCGCACTGGACAGCCTTGGCGATATTGACCTGCCGGATGCGGAAGAGGACACGACCGACGACCTGCTTGCGGACCTTGCGGCGAGCGTGCCCGATGTTGCGCCCGAGGCAGACACCGCCGCCGCCGCATTGGACAGCCTTGGCGATATCGCCCTGCCTGACGCGGAAGATGACACGACCGACGATTTGCTTGCGGACCTTGCGGCGAGCGTGCCCGATGTTGCGCCCGAGGTGGATATGATCGCTGATGTGCTTGGGGGCGTGGAACCACCCGAGGTGGCCGAGGATAAATCTGACGATCTGGATGCCTTGTTGGGTGATGATGGCGATAGCGATCTGGCCGATCTGTTGGGCGACTTGGGTGATGATGACAGCAGTTTGGATGACCTGCTGGGTGACGATGATGACAGTGGTGATGGCGATCTGGACGCCCTGCTGAGCAGCGATGACAACAGCGATAATGGTGATCTGGATGACCTGCTGGGCGATCTGACCGGGGATGATGACAGCGATCTGGACGATCTGTTGGGTGAATTGGGTGATGAGGCCTCGACCCCGGACAATGATGATCCGGGCGTGACCATCACGGGTGAACCCGAGTTTGCCTATGGTCAGATGAGCGCCGAACGGCCCGAACCCGCGCGCCTGAACCGCAAACGGTTCCGGCTGGCGATTTTGGGTGACTTTTCGGGGCGGGCCGCGCGGGGGCAGTTGGAAACCGGGGATGCGCTTGCCGCGCGAAAACCTATTCTGCTGGACCCGGATACGGTCGAGGATGTGATCGAAGGCTTTGCCACCGATCTGGTCCTGCCCATTGGCAAGGATGGCGCCGGTGTTGCGGTCAGGCTGGGTGGTCTGGATGATCTGCACCCTGATGAACTGTATGAAAACGTTGATCTGTTTGGCGAACTGGTTGGCCTTCGGGGGCAATTGGCCAGTGGGGCCACCGCCGAAAGCGCGGCACAAAAGTTGCGCGAATGGAGTGAAAAGCACGGCAAACCCGTGGCCCCCACGCGGGCGCGATCGTCAGGCAATACGGTGCCAACTGATTGTAAGCTTAGCGATTTTCAAAAGCTGATTGGCGATACCAGTGCCACGTTGACGCAAGCCTCGCCGCTGGATGATCTGATGGCGCGCATTGTCGGCCCGCATATCCGTGCGGTGCCCGATGCGGACGCGATGGCAATGCAGGGCGCGGTGGATCAGGCGTTGTCGGCGGCCATGCGGCTGGTGCTGCACCACCCTGAATTCCAGTCGCTCGAGGCACAGTGGCGATCAATTGACCTGATCGCCCGCAGTATTGAGGCTGACGATACGCTGGATGTCATCCTGTATGACATTTCCGCCGAGGAAATTGCCGCCGATCTGGCCACATCGGATGATCTGGCACAAAGCGGGTTTGCCCGCCTGCTGACCGGAGAGCCGCTGGACGAAGAAAACGGGCGCGGGGGGTATTCTGCGCTGATCGGGCTTTACACGTTCGAGGAAACCCCGCCCCATGCCGAGTTGCTGGGTCGGATTTCCCGGCTGGCCGCCCATGTGGATGCGCCGTTCTTTGCGGCGATCACGCCGGGGTTTCTGGACACGGCCAAGGCTGACCGCCACCCGTTGGTGGCCACCGCATGGGACACCCTGCGCGCCATGCCCGAGGCCGGGTATCTGGGGCTGGTGTCACCCCGGTTCCTGCTGCGCCGTCCTTACGGGGCCAAGTCAGAGCCGATCTATGAATTCAACTTTGAAGAATTCACCATGGCCGAGGGGCTGAAAGGTATGCTGTGGGCCAACCCGGTGGTTCTGGTGGCGATCCTGCTGGCCAAATCGTTCCGCGAAAACGGGGCGTCCATGTCGTTGGGGTCGATCATGTCACTGGGGGATATGCCCTATCATTTTGTTAACGACCGGTACGGCGA
Source organism: Paracoccaceae bacterium (assembly GCA_030626365.1). Classification (GTDB taxonomy): domain Bacteria; phylum Pseudomonadota; class Alphaproteobacteria; order Rhodobacterales; family Rhodobacteraceae; genus NVQY01. Next base: position 5,693 of record DAOUPC010000122.1, on the reverse strand, counting down.
TCAGGTGGCGCTGCCTTGTACGGAACGCAACCTGACGCTGGACAAGATCGAAATGGCCGTGACCCGTGGGATCATGTCGGTTGCGGCAATCAAGGGACGGGACGAGGTCCGCCTGACGTCGTTCGGGTCACTTGCAGGGGGCGAAATTCTGGGGCCGTGGACCGGGGCGCCGCGCCCCAAACCATCGCCACCCAAACCGGAACCTGTCAGCGAAGCGCCTGAAAAACTGGACTCTGACGACGGATCAGGCAACGATGTGGATCTTGATGATCTGTTGGCAGGTTTTGACGAAGATCTGGATCTGGGCGGTGATGATGATGACACCGACGCCGATCTGGCCGCCCTGCTGGCCGATCTGTAATGCGATTTTTGAACCAAACCTTATTTTCAAGACCTCCGCGACCATTCGCGAAAGGACATAAACATGGCAGACAGTAAGCCACATGCAGATTCACTCGTCTGGATGTCTGGTAGTTACAAGGCCAAGGACATTCTGTTGAAACGGGCCATCATACGCGAAGGCCTGAGCAAGCTGACCGAAACGACGATTGAATTTCAATCCAAGAACAAGGCCGTCAAGCTGGGCGATATTGTCGGGCGCACGATGACCCTGCATCTGAAGGCCGAGGATGACAAGGAACGGATATTTTCCGGCTTGTGCATCTCGGTTGAAAATCTGGGGTTTCAGGATGGCTATGGCCAGTACGTGGCCGAAGTCAGGCCATGGTTCTGGCTATTGACCCGAACCCGGGATTGCCGGGTATTTCAGGAAAAGACTGCCGTTCAGATCATCAAGGACGTTTTCTCGGAACACGGGTTTTCGGATTTTCAGGACCGGCTGAGCGATTCTTACGAGACCCGCGCCTATTGCGTGCAATACCGCGAGACGGATTATGATTTCATCTGTCGGTTGGCGCAGGAAGAGGGCGTATATTTTTACTTTGACAACAAGATGGATCAGAACACGACCGAAAAGATGGTTCTGGCTGATGGTGTGGGCGGTCATTCCCCGGTGCCCAACGGATCGACGCTTGAATTTCATGCGCGCGACAATACCGACCGGCGGCGCAAGGACCATATCGCTGAATGGGCCAAGGAAGAAATCCTGACCCATGGCAAGGTGACGTTGAATGACTTTGACTTCCTGTCCCCGACTTCGGACCTGAAGGTCAATAACACCATCAAGCAAGGCAGCCACAGTCACGCCGATTTTGAGGTTTACGATTATCCCGGCCATTACCGAAAAGATACCGGGTTGGGTGATAAAAGGGCGCGCGTGCGAATGGAGGCCGAGGCGATCCGGCACAAGACATGGCGCGGGGCCTCTAGTGTGCGCACATTGGCCGCAGGGTATACCTTTAAACTTAAGGAGCATCCGGAGCGCGAAGCAAACGCCGAATATATGGTCACTGATGCGATTCACTATTTGCAGATTGCAACGGATTATACGGATCGGGACATGCGCCATGATCTGAAACCGATGAACACGGATTTCCCCGAAGAGATGAAGGGCGACGCCTATGCCTGCACGTTCGGGGCCATTCCCAAGGCGGATCAGTATCGCGCGCCCCTGACGACCGAATGGCCGAAGATCGCGGGTCTGCACACGGCCACGGTGGTTGGCAAATCCGGCGAAGAGATATGGACCGATGAACACGGGCGCATCCGGGTTCAGTTTCATTGGGACCGCGAAGGCAAAAAGGATGAAAAATCATCCTGTTGGGTAAGGGTGGTGACACCATGGTCCGGCAAGAACTGGGGGTTCGTGGCCGTGCCACGCATGGGCCAGGAGGTGGTCATTCAGTTCGAAGAGGGCGACCCGGACAGGCCGATCTGTACCGGGATGCTGTACAACAAGGAAACCATGCCGCCCTATAAATACCCCGATGATCAGACTCAGTTGGGGATACGGACGGATTCGTCAAAAGGGGTCAGTGACGCCGAGGCATATAACGAACTGATGTTCGACGATAAGGCAGACAATGAAATGATGCGCGTACAGGCGCAAAAAGATCATCAGATGCTGATCAAGAACAAGTCGGTTGTTACCATCGGTCTGGATGAAGTGGACGCGGGCGCCCATGACGGTGATGGCAGCCTTAGCCAGGTGGTTAAACAGGATGTGACGGAAACCATACAAGAGGGTAACCACTATTCCACCATCAAAAAAGGTGACGAAGAGATCAAGATCGAAACCGGCAGTCAACTGTTAGAGATCAAGACCGACAAGACCCAGAAAATCGAAGGCAAGCACACCAAGACGATAACCGGCAATGATGCCACCACGGTCAAGACCGGGAACATGACGGTTGATGTCAGTACCGGCAAGATCACCATGACGGCGGCGGTTGAAATCATGCTCAAGGTTGGGGGTTCGTCGATCAAGATTGACCAGTCGGGCGTAACAATCAAAGGACCGATCATCAAAATCCAGGCCGAAGGAATGGCTGAAATGAAAAGCCCGCTGACCACAGTAAAAGGCGACGGCATGCTGACCCTCAAGGGCGGCATGACGATGATTAATTAGGTGGCAGGCGCATGAAAGAGAAATTCAAGGACTTGGAAAAGTTCCCAAGTGATCCGGTGGCAAAGTTGTTGTCACGGGCCAACATCATTTTGAAAACGCCGTTGAAATCGCCACCCACCGCCATGGCCGATGTGGTCCTGGCCGAGTTGGAAGAGAAAGGCGCAATGGTTGATTTGTTGCGCCTGCTGGCCATCCTGTTGCCACCGCGCGAACGTGTCTGGTGGGCCTGTATGGCGGCCCGTGATTATGTCGGCCCAAGGTCGGACAAAGACCCGCCGTCGCTGGTGGCGTCAGAAGCCTGGGTGTTCAACCCGTCGGATGAAAACCGCGATGCGGCCCGTAATTCGCTGGATCATGCCTATGTGGATGACGATACGGTGAATTGCGCGCTGGCGGTTCTTTATGCCGATGGTACGCTTGGCCCCGGTGATCTGGCGCAATACCCGTCCCCCGCCGGCGCATCCGAGACCGCCGCATTTGCCATGAATATGGTAGCGTTGGGGGAACTTTCTGATAAGTTTGAAGAACATGGAAGGCTTTTGATTGACCGCGCGCTGAATATCGGGCGCGGTGGCAATGGCAAGGTCCAGCTTGATGAAACGTAAAGAGAGGATTCAGCAATGGGAATGCCACAAGCCCGTGTAACCGACTTGCATCTGTGCAATGTGCCGGCCCCTTCGGTTCCGCCTTTGCCGCCGGCCCCGATGCCGATCATACCGCCCTGTTGTGTGACGGTTCTGGTTGGCAAACTGCCTGCGGCGCGCGTCACGGACATGCATGCCTCGGTCCCGCCACACCTGATCGTCAAGGGATCGATGACGGTTATGATTGGCAAACTGCCCGCGGCAAGGCTGGGTGATCTGGGGGTGTGTGGTGGCGCGATCCTCAAGGGTGAATTCACTGTTCTGGTTGGTGGCTGAAGGGTGCTATGACAGTAACGCTTAAATTCCAGTCCTCGGGCACCATTCCGGGTGATGCGCAGCCGATGCAGATGCAGGGCGGCAGCCTGACCATTGGGCGCGGGCCGTCCAATGATGTGGTGTTGCCCGATCCTGATCGGATGCTGTCCAAGAACCATTGCGTGATCGAGGACCACAATGGCAACGTGCTGGTTGTTGACCTGTCCACCAACGGCACGTTCCTGAATTATTCCAAGATACCGCTGGGCAATATCCCGACGCCGCTGAATTCTGGCGATGTTCTGTGCGTGGGCACCTATGAACTGGTGGTCGAGATTGGCGGTGGTCTGCCTGATATTGCGGATATGATCGCCGCGCCCGCCGCCGCCGCGCAGGTTTCACCGGGTTTTGCCGGTGATGCGCCTGACCCGATGAAATTGTTGGATGATGCCGGGCCGGGGGGGGATTTTTTGGATGACCTTCTGGGGGCCGAGGGTGGCCCAACGGGGCCGTCCCAGATGAATCCGGTTGATCCGATTGATGACCTTCTGCCCCCCTTGGGCGAAGACGAAGACCCGTTCTTTCAAAAACCGGCTGATGGGCGGGATGGCACTGGGGCCAGCCTGCCAATGCACAGCCCGTCGGCCAATGATGCCTTTACGGCCCCCGCCGCCAACCTGAGCCAGATCCCTGACGATTGGGATGATCTGTTGGGTGGTCCTTCGCCGCAAGAAGCGCCACCCCAGCCCCAACCGGTCGCCGTGCCCACGCCTGCCCCGGCTGAACCCGCACCTGTGGCCGAACTGCGCGCCAAAACACCACCAACCCTGCCACATGACGACGGCACGGCAGAATCGCCACCGATCCCTGCCCCAACGTCAGAACCGCCGGTGGATGCCGGGGACAGCGACGCGGCCCGGGCATTTCTGACGGCGCTGGGCACCGATGCTGCCGGGGTTGACGACAAGGATCTGGTCAACACCATGGGCCGGATGGGCCGGGTGATGCGCACGCTGATCACCGGGCTGCGCGAAATCTTGATGACCCGCACGTCGATCAAGTCTGAATTTCGTATCGAACAGACGATGATCAGCGCGGGCGGCAACAACCCCCTTAAGTTTTCGATCAGCGCCGAACAGGCGATCGAGGCAATGGTGCATCCGGCCACCAAGGGCTATCTCAGCCCCGAAACCGCCGCCGAACAGGCGCTTGAGGATATCAAGGCACACGAGATTGCGATGATTACCGGCATGGAAGCGGCGCTAAAGGGTGTGCTGGCCCGGCTGAACCCCGAGGTTCTGGCCGGTCAGATCGAAACCAGCGGCGCATTCGGCAGCATCCTGCGCGGCAAAAAGGCCCGGTACTGGGAAGTTTACGAAAAGATATACGCCGAGATTTCCGATCAGGCCGAGAACGATTTTCACGACCTCTTTAGCCGGGAATTTTCCCGTGCTTACAAGGATCAGCTTGACCAGCTGAAGAAATAACCGGCCCGTCAGGGTAACAAAAAGGAGATGCCTGTGTCCTGGGACAGCAAGGTGCTTTGGACCGAGGGGCTGTTTTTGCAACCCCATCACTTTCAGCAGGCCGATCGGTATACCGAGGCGCTGATCACTGGGCTTGCCGCCCGGCTACGCCCTTATGCCTGGGGGGTCAGCACGCTTGAGATTGACCACGATGTGCTGAAGGTCGGGCAGTTCGCGCTGAAATCCTGCGCCGGGCTGACGCAGGACGGAACCGTGTTTCGGGTGCCGATGGCGGATAATCACCCGCCCGCGCTTGAGGTGCCGGAAACCATCAAGAATTGCGTGGTTTACCTGACCGTGCCGCAACGTCGGCAGGGGGCCGCCGAGGTGGACCTGTCCGGGGCCGAAATGTCGGCCAGCCGTTTGCGTCCGGCAGAACAGGAAGTCACCGACACCACCGGAACCGAGAAAAAGCCGGTGATGCTGGGTGTGGGCAAGATGCGGCTTCAGTTCGCGCTTGAGGTGGATGATCTGTCTGACCGGCTGGCGATCCCTGTGGCCCGCATTATCGAGGTACGCCCAGACAAGGAAATCATCCTGGATCAGGGGTTCATCCCCAGTTGCCTTGATACCCGCGCCGCCGCCCCGCTGGACGGGTTCGTGCGCGAACTTGAGGGGCTGTTGTCTCACCGGATGCAGGCGCTGGCGGGCCGCATGTCCGACGGGGCCGGCGCACGCGGTGCGGCGGATGTGTCGGACTTTTTGTTGCTGACCGTCATCAACCGGATGATTCCGATTATC
>DAOUPC010000156.1 GCA_030626365.1 Paracoccaceae bacterium | reverse complement strand
CTGCGCTTTTTTTGGTGTCTTTGCCTTGGCTGGCGTGTGGTCGCGCTGGGGCGTGGTGCGCAGGGCGACGGCGTTCATGAACTTGCCGCCATCGTCGGACACAAGGTGCGCGGCACCGTCCGAAATACCCCACAGCAAATCCGAGAGCCAGTCGGCGTCGGCACGGGCGAAATCGTGCAGCACAAAACCCGCGACCAGTTCTTTTCTGCCCGGATGGCCAATGCCCAGCCGAACCCGTGCGTATTGCTGGCCAATATGCGCATGCATCGATCGCAGGCCGTTATGCCCGGCGTGCCCGCCCGCCATCTTTACCCGTGCCTTGCCCGGCACAAGATCCAGTTCGTCGTGAAATACGGTTACGTCTTCGGGGTCTAGTTTATAGAACCGCATGGCCTCGCCGACAGATTGCCCTGACAGGTTCATGAAGGTTTCCGGTTTCAGCAGCATCACCTTTTCACCACCCAGGCGCCCTTCGCACACACGGCCCTGAAACCTGGGTTTCCACGGACCAAACCCATGATCTTCGGCGATCCGGTCCACCGCCATATAGCCGATGTTGTGCCGGTTCCGGGCGTATTTCGCCCCCGGATTTCCCAGTCCGACAATCAGTTTCATGGCCTGTCCCGTCTTTTGGTCAATTGCCCTGATATGCCTTGGAATCGCGTGGAAATCCAGTGCTGTGGGGGGCAACAAAAAACGGGGCCACAAACCGTGGCCCCGTTTGGTAATTCTGATCTGCAAGGCGGCCTATTCTTCGGCGGCTGCCTCTGCTTCGGGTGCCGCATCTGCATCGACTTCGTCTTCGTCCTCATTGTCGGACGAACGCAGGCTGGATGGTGCGGACAGCGTGGCGATCACAAAATCACGGTCGATCGTCGGCTTGGCACCGTCGGGCAGGGTGATCGATGAAATGGTCACCGAATCGCCCACATCCAGACCGGTCAGGTCAACGCTAAGCTGCTCTGGGATATCCTGAGCGGTCACAATCAGTTCCACCTCTGGGCGCACGATGGTCAGCACGCCGCCCTTTTTCAGGCCGGGGCATTCTTCTTCGTTTTCGAACGCGACGTGGATGAACAGGTTGATCTTGGTGCTCCGGCGCAGGCGCATCAGGTCCAGGTGGGTCGGCAAATCCTTGACCACATGGCGCTGAACGTCACGGCAGATAACCCGCACGTCGTCATGCCCTTCAACCTTGAGGTTGAACAGGGTTGACTTGAACCGGCCTGCTTTCAGCTTTTTCAACAGCACGTTGAACGGTATTTTGATCGGCAGCGGATCTGTGTCGCCACCAAATACGATACCCGGAACCATGCCTTCACGGCGTGTCTGACGAGCGGCGCCCTTGCCTGTCCCCGTCCGTTCCAGGGCTACGAGATCAGGAATCTCTCCAGCCATGATAATTCTCCAAATGTTAGGGCGGGACTCCTCCAAGGCTGTAGTCCCGCGTGAAGACGCGCATATAGACCACCTTGGCGGGCTTGGAAAGGGGCTTAGGCGATTGGTGTCTGAAGGTGCCCGCCTGCATCTTGCAGACGCGCGTAAAGGTCGAATTCACCGGCCCGCGCGGCGCGCAGTTTCGCCCGCGTTTGTGGGGCCAGCGGCGCGTCCACCGGGGGCGAGACATTCTTTTGCTTCAGGCTGATTTCTTCGCCAAACCGATCAGCCAGAAAGCCCTGAAACCGGACCGGTTTTTCATAGGCAAACAGGTGATGCACCAGAACGTCGCCCTTGCCCGAGGTCAGCATGTTGTACTGGCTGCCGATCCCGGCAAAGGCTGGCGGGTTTTCGGAAATGACCGCCAGGACGAACTGGTCAAAACTTATCCCGCCCGTGCTGGCATCCGAGCCAAGTTTCTGGTCGCGGTTGCGGTATCGATACCAGCTGCGAACCTGTTCTTCGGGTTCGCGCATTACGGCAAACCGCTCCGGGCGCAGGTCAAAGGACTGATCCAGAAATGGGGCAATCCTGGTGTGAAAACGGCGCGCGGTCATATGCTTGAACCGCTTGGTAAACAGGATGTCGGCCTTGGGCTTTAGCGCCATTTCCACCGCCGTCGTCCCGGTTTTCGGGACGGCGATATAGGCCAGGGATTTGGTTGTGAATACCAGCATGGCCTGTTTTAGCGCGCCCGCATCAGTCTTGCCAGTCGCCTTCGAACCCTTTGGGAACCAGCAGGTTGTGCCGCCCCATCCCGGCCATGGTGCGTTCGCCGCACAGCGCCATGGTGATGTCCATTTCCCGCTGGATCACTTCCAGCGCGGTGGTCACACCTTTCTGGCCCATCGCGCCCAGCCCATAAATATAGGACCGCCCGATATAGGTGCCGCTGGCCCCCATCGCAATCGCCTTGAGAACATCCTGACCCGAGCGGATTCCGCTGTCCAGGTGGACTTCGACGTCCCCCCCCACCGCATCCAGAATCGGGGCCAATGACCTGATCGAGCTAAGCGCGCCATCCAGTTGCCGCCCGCCGTGGTTTGACACGATAATGGCATCAACCCCCAGTTTTGCGGCCATTTTGGCATCCTCGGCGTCCAGAACCCCCTTAAGGATCACCTTGCCGCCCCAGGCTTTTATCAGCTTTTCGATCTTGCCCCAGTCAAGCGTCAGATCAAACTGTTCCTTGGTCCACGACATCAGTGATGACGCATCCGAAATGCCATCCACATGGCCGACGATATTGCCAAATTCGCGCCGTTTGGCACGCAGCATCCCCAACCCCCAGGTCCATTTTGTCATCAGGTTGGCAATGGTTTTCGGGGTCAGTTTTGGCGGGGCACTTAGCCCGTTCTTGAGGTCCTTGTGCCGTTGCCCCAGAATTTGCAGATCAAGCGTAATCACCAAAGCCGAACATTTGGCGTCCTTGGCCCGCTGGATCAGGCGGTTGGTATAATCGGTGTCGTTCATCACATAAAGCTGGAACCAGAATGGTTTGCTGGTGCAGCTTGCCACGTCTTCGATCGAATTGATTGACATGGTTGACAGGGTGAACGGCACGCCAAAATCTTCGGCTGCCATGGCTGATTTCATTTCGCCGTCGGCGTGCTGCATACCGGTCATTCCGACCGGGGCCAAAGCCACCGGCATGGCCACATCCTGACCGATCATCCGGCTGGCCGTGCTGCGCCCGCTCATGTCTACCGCAACCCGCTGTCGCAGGCGGATCTGATCAAAATCAGAGGTATTTTCACGGAACGTCTGTTCTGTCCAACTGCCGCTTTCGGCGTAGTCATAGAACATGCGCGGCACACGGCGTTCATAGATACGCTTAAGATCATTGATATTGGTAATTACCGGCATGACGCACCTTTCGGTCTGTTTTGGTAATAATACATTACCAATTCAGCCAGCGTAGCAGACGTTTCGTCACAGGCAAGCGGGATGCGCATCAGATCGTCTGAACCGCACCCTGATAGACCCGCACGATATGTTCGTCTGCTTTTGCCGCCAGCATGGCAATTTCGCGGTTCTGATCCGGGTCAAGAACCCCGCCTTCGGGGGCGGCGGCAATGGTACCAAGGGCGCGGTCGCGCGCGGCCTCGAATGCGCCACGCCGGTTGCCTGCCTCATAATCATCGCGGCCCTGACGCTGGAACACCCTTGGTATCAACTGATCGCGGCATTCTTTCACGGTGTGGTTGCTGTCAAGGAAATGCCCCCCCACTGTCACGCAAGACATTTCGTCCCAGTTCAGGCTTTCGGCGTCGATCCGGGGCGTGCGGATGAACCGGCGCACCATCGCGCCGATTTCATTGTCCAGCACCGCCTGAACCGGGCTGAACACGGTGGCGCATTCCAACTGACCGACCCCACCCAGAATGTCGGCACCTGCCAGTGCGATATTTTGCATCAGCATTGCGCGGTCGGCCATTGATTGATGGTCGGCGTCCGGCGTGTCCGACCCTGATCCATAGGTATGGGCAATCAGGCCAAACCCCTGTTTGACCATCTGGATTGCCATATTCGCCGCCTGCATTGCCTCGACCGATGATTGCAGCGCAGAACCGGTGCGCATATCCAGCGCGAACATCAGCGGCGTGGCAATCACCGGAGTGCCGGGGGCCAGCAGATGCGCCATTACCGTCATGCCGACAATTTCAGCCACCGCCATCAACGCCGAGGCCGGGGCCGACAAGGGCGCGGTCCCCCCCGCCGAGGGCAGTGAACAGGCATGAATTGGCACGCCGTACTGACCTGCCTGAATAATCACCTCGGTGTCCATGAACTTGAACTCAAGCGGTGAAAACGAACAGGTGATGACACTGGTTGACGGGTTGGCGCGCAACTGGTCCTCGCCACCGGCGGCAATGGCCGCGACCTTCATCAGGTATTCGACGTTTTCCTTTTGATAGGGCTGCATCCAGACGTGTTTGTGGGTGTTTGCGGTAATCTTGGCATAGCTGTGAATGTCTGCCGTCACCTCGGGGACGCCATGCACGAACGGATGGGCAATGAACCCGACCTGCTCCAGATCATTGGCCACGGCAACGATGTCGCCGACCGCCGCCAGATCCATGTTGCGATAACTGGCATCGCGCGGGTCGACATACCCGTGCCCGCCGGTGCCGGTGCGCAACACAAAACCACCATCGCGGCGGGGCAATGCCAGATCACAGGCGCGGGTCTTGCCAGCCAGACGGACCTGTTGGGGTGTTGCGGCCAATGCCTCGTTTATCAACCCGGCAGGCAGGCGCAGACGCCCGGCCTTGTCGCCTTTGGTCGCGCCGGCCTTAAGCAGGGCGGCCTGCGCCGCCGGGTGCACAACCATGACGCCATAATCGCCCAGCAATTGCAGAACGCGGGCGTGCATGTATGCCATCCGGTCGCTGTCAAGAAACCCGAACCCCGCCCGCCCGGTAAAATCCGGGTCCAGCGAAAAGGCATCGGCGTTTGACCGGGTGATCGGCGGATTGGCCCGCCCACGCCGTTTTTGGGTGGTTTTTTGGGGGGATGTGTCCGGTGTGTTTTCAGCCATCTGAGCCTCACATTTGTTGCGAAAGACAAAAAATGGCACACACCGATTCTGCTCACTGCCTGCCGACTTGAGCAGGGGAACGCTAGCATCACTTTGGCATTTCACAAAATGAATTCAGGCCCGGTTGATCAGGTGGTATGCGCCCCGTCGGCAAGGTTGCGCACAAAGTCCAGAACATCATTCACCGGCTCGCCCGCACCGATCCGGGCAACAATGGCCGACCCGACCACGGCCCCGTCGGCGATGCTGGCAATGGCGCGGGATTTGTCGGGCGTGTTGATGCCAAAGCCAACAATCACCGGCAGGTCGGTGCCCGCCTTGATACGCGCCACTTCGGGGGCGACATCAACCGCGTCTGCCTCGGCTGATCCGGTGATGCCGGTGATCGACACGTAATAAACGAAACCCGATGTGTTTTGCAGCACCTTTGGCAGACGTTTGTCATCCGTGGTGGGCGTTGCCAGCCAGATAAAGTTCAGGCCCGCAGCCTGCGCCGGAATACACAGTTCGCTGTCTTCTTCGGGGGGCAGGTCGACGATGATCAGCCCGTCAATTCCGGCGGCTTTTGCCTTGGTCAGGAAATTATCGACCCCCTGATTATAGATCGGGTTGTAATACCCCATCAGGACAATCGGCGTGGTGTCGTCGGTTTCGCGGAATGCCGTTGCCAGTTCCAGCGTCCGGTCCAGCGTCATGCCAGCGGCCAGCGCGCGTTGCCCGGCCAGCTGAATGGTCGGCCCGTCTGCCATCGGATCGGTAAAGGGCAGACCCAGTTCGATAATGTCCACACCGGCGCCGGGCAGGCCTTTGACCAACTCCAGCGATGCCTGGTAATCGGGGTCACCTGCCATGACATAAGAAACAAACGCCTTTTGGCCCCTGGCCCTGAGATCTGCGAATTTGGCGTCGATACGTGTCATCGGGTGTCCTTTGATCCATCTTGTGCCTTCGATGTGCAGAATGTTTGATGGAAAATCAATCCCGCAAGCAGGGTTTCCTTTGCAAGGCCATGCGATTTTGGCCAGATTCGGATATGTTTCGGGTCATATTATATGGCGTGGCCGGGTCTTATCGGGCTTGCCCGCCTTGCGACAGGGCCCCACACGCGCTAAAGCAGCGCCGGGACCGGATCAGGAGGCCAAAAATGGGCTTTAAAATGGGTATCGTTGGATTGCCGAATGTCGGCAAATCCACGCTGTTTAACGCACTTACCAAAACCGCTGCGGCGCAGGCGGCGAATTTTCCGTTTTGCACGATCGAACCCAACGTGGGCGAGGTCGGCGTGCCGGATGCGCGGCTGGACAAGCTGGCCGCAATTGCCGGGTCCAAACAGATCATCCCGACGCGCATGACGTTTGTCGATATTGCCGGGCTGGTCAAAGGGGCCAGCAAGGGCGAGGGGCTGGGCAACCAGTTTCTGGCAACCATCCGCGAGGTTGACGCCATCGCCCATGTGCTGCGCTGTTTTGATGATGGTGATGTCACCCATGTCGAGGGCCGCGTCGACCCGGTGGCCGACGCCGACACAATCGAAACCGAACTGATGCTGGCCGATATGGAAAGCATCGAAAAGCGCCTGCAGGGGTTGCTGCGCAAGGTACGTGGCGGCGATAAAGAGGCGGTCCAGCAAGAGCGGCTTTTGAAACTGGCGCTGGCAAAGTTGGAAGATGGCAACCCCGCCCGTCTGGTCGAGGTGGACGAAGAAGATGCCAAAACCTGGAAGCTTTTGCAGCTACTGACTGCCAAACCGGTGCTGTACGTCTGCAACGTAGGCGAATCCGAGGCGGCCGAGGGCAATGAGT
>DAOUPC010000178.1 GCA_030626365.1 Paracoccaceae bacterium | reverse complement strand
GGTTGCTCAGGTGGTTGGGGGCATCAATAACCCAGTCGAGCGCCTCGCGGATCGACATTTGCACCACCTGCCCCACATGCATCCCGGCGATTTTGACCGCCAGTGCCTCGGGGCGCAGGCGGAAACCCTCGCAGGTTTGGCAGGGGCGGTTGTTCTGGTAACGCTCAAATTCTTCGCGGACCCAGTTTGAATCGGTTTCGCGATAGCGCCGTTGCATGTTGGGGATCACCCCCTCGAACACGCGGCTGATCTGATAGACACGCCCCCCTTCATCATAACGGAACGATATTTCTTCGTCGCCAGAACCATAAAGGAACACCTGTTGCACGCGGTCTGGCAGGTCCTTCCAGGTGGTATTGCGGTCAAATTCATAGTGTTTGGCGATGGATTCGATGGTTTGCAGGAAATAGGGCGATTTGCCTTTGCGCCAGGGGGCCAGCGCGCCGTCATAGATTTTCAGCGTGACATCGGGCACCACAAGGCGTTCGTCAAAAAACAGCTCTTTTCCCAAGCCATCACAGCCCGGGCAGGCCCCAAAGGGCGCGTTGAAGGAAAACAGCCGTGGTTCGATTTCGGGGATTGTAAAGCCGCTGACCGGGCAGGCAAATTTTTCCGAGAATGTGTGGCGCTCCGGTTCATCGCCAGCCGTTTCAAGGATGGCAATGCCGTCGGCCAGATCAAGCGCGGTGCGCAGGCTGTCGGCCAACCGGGTTTCCAGCCCCTCGCGCACCACGATCCGGTCCACCACCACATCAATGTCGTGGCGGAATTTCTTGTCCAGTGTCGGCGCGTCTTCCAGTTCGTAGAATTCCCCGTCCACCTTGACCCGCTGAAACCCGGATTTACGCAATTCCAGGAATTCCTTGCGGTATTCGCCTTTGCGATCACGCACGATCGGGGCCAGCAGATAGGCGCGCGTGCCCATCTTCATGCCCATGATCCGGTCAACCATGTCCTGCACCTGCTGGGCCTCGATCGGTTTGCCGGTGGCGGGGGAAAACGGCGTGCCGGCGCGGGCGAACATCAGGCGCAGATAATCGTATATCTCGGTCACGGTGCCCACGGTCGAACGCGGGTTTTTGGATGTGGTTTTCTGTTCGATGGAAATTGCCGGGCTAAGGCCGCTGATGTGGTCCACATCCGGCTTTTCCATCATGTCAAGGAACTGGCGCGCATAGGCCGACAGGGATTCGACATACCGGCGCTGGCCTTCGGCATAGACCGTATCAAACGCCAGTGACGATTTTCCCGATCCCGAAAGCCCGGTGATCACCACCAGCGAATCGCGCGGAATATCCACGTCGATGTCTTTCAGGTTGTGTTCACGCGCACCGCGCACTTCGATGAATTTCTGTTCTGCCATTGTCGCCCCCGCACAGGTCTATCAGAGATAGTAGAGCTTGGCCGAATCTCCAACCCCCAAAAGTGAACAAATAGTGAACGATCAGGGAAATGCCGGATTGGCGTTTGTATTCCGATATTGGAATGTTATATGGGGTGAACCCTGTAATGCTTTTCGGCCCGGATGGACGTAAACCCGGATGGCCGTAAATAAGGAACCAAGACATGTTTGGACTGACGCGCAAAAACAAGCTGAGCCCCAAGGACGCCGTTTCAGGGGCCCGCGACGGGTCGGTCACGGTGATCGATGTGCGCGAACATGGCGAAGTGGCAATGTCGGGCAAGGCCGCCGGGGCGCTGCACATTCCGCTGGTGCGACTGCGTGACATGGCCGACCCGCGCCACCCGGATTTTGACAAATCCCTGAACACCCAAGCCAAAATCGCCGTCTATTGCGCCAGCGGGGCACGGTCCTTTTCCGCCGCCCGCCTGTTGCGCCAGCTTGGCTATGACGATGTGCACAACATCGGCGGTCTGGGCCACTGGGTTCAGGCCGGCGGCACGGTCGAGGCCCTTTGATCGCCCACACACAAGGCGACCATTGATCCCGGTGTCAGCGTTTTAGCGCCGCGGATACCGGGGCCAGCGCGACCCGCGATGCCCGGTCCTGAAGCCCCCACAACAGCAACGCCGAAATCGTGTCGGGGCGCAGCCGCCCCAGCATGATCACCGCCCCCTGCTGACCTGCCCGGAATGCCGCCTGATCCAGAAACCGGCGGATCACCGTCGGGGCCTGCCCGGCCCCGTCAAAATCCCGGAACACCAGCGCCGCAGGCACACCGTCACGCGCGGCCAGCTTATAGGCCGTGTTCAGCCCCCTGCCCTGCATGATCAGCCCCAGCCCCTTGCCGGACGCAATCGCCGTCACCTGATCGGACAGGTCACGGTTGCCCTGAACACCTGTTCCGGTTCCTTCCAGAAGCGCCACAACCTGCGGCACGCTATCCAGCCAGACCGACAGGGTGACCTCGGCGTCCTGCGCCGTGGCGGTTTCGGGCAGATCGATCAGCGCCACCACCTCGAACCCGGCGGCCCGGTGGCGGGCCATCTTGGCGGCGGCCTCGGGGTCGGCAGGATCAATGGCAAAGGTCAGCGGATAGGGGAATTCGGCCAGCGCCTCGGCCCCCAGACCCATCGCGTCATCGATCAGCACGATGGACATGATGGGGCGATTATCAGGATTTTCAAACGCCATGCCAAAGGCTTCGAGCGGTGGCAGACCGACAGAATCGGGAACCGATTCGACAGGTGCCTCGGAAACGCCAGTGTCGCGCTGGGTCAGCGGCACAACCGGTGTGCCGATACGTGGACGCGGGGCGCCACCATCCGCACCCGCCTGTGGCAGGACGGCAATCTGTGGATTGGCCGGTTCCTGCGTGGGACGCGGCGGGGTTGGTTCCTGCGGGGCGGCCTTATCCAACTGGGGTACAGGTGGCACGCTTGTCGCGCCTGATTGCGGCGCGGGTTCTGAAGCCGAGGCCATTTCGGGATCGGGTGCCGCATTAGCCTTTTCGGGGGCCTGCGCCTGCGCGGGGTTTGCGGTCTGATCGGGGGCCGGGGACGGGTTTGTGACCTGGCTGGGGCTTGGTTCTGCACCGGGGGCCGGGGACGCCGTGCCACCGCCCGTCGACGACGGGGCCGGATCAGAGGTTGCCAGAATCGCCGGTGACGGGTCCTCGACCGCCGGGCCGGTGCCAAAACCGGACCCGGTTTGCGAAACATCCGGCACCGATGGCTGGGCCGGATTGCCAAGCGCAATCGGCTGGCTGTCGCCCTGCGGCGTGCTGGGGGCGTCCGCCGGGGCCGGCACAGTTATGGGTGCGTCATCGGTGTTTACCACAACCCCGGGGGCACCGGGTGCGGTGCCCGGATCGCCAAGACCCGCCGTTGCCCCGCCCACTTTTGGTTTGTCACCCGCCTGGGTATCGCCCTGTCTTAGCGGGGTCAGGTCATCATGCCCCCCCGCCTGCGCATCGGGTTGCGCCCCAAGGGCCGTTGGGGCCAGTTCGACCAGATCGCCGTCAGCGCCGCTTGCCGTGACGCCGGTAACCGACCCCGTCGGGGCACCATCCGTGACCGATTGCGGCGCATCCTGCGCAACATCCGGGCGACGTGCCGCCGGCGACAACAACGACAGGGCAACGACCGCAATCACGATCGTCACCAGACCAATTACCAATCCTCCGAAAAAACCGCGCATTGCTTTTCTTGCCTCTCTCGATCTGCCTGATCCCCGGACCGTCCGTCTTGGCGGTATTATGGCCCCGGAGACATCCATAGCTTTGCGCCCCTTGACGCTAGGCCGGACCTCTGAACATGTATAACACAACCCTTATACCGCTGCGCAGGCCAGTCCCGCCAGCCCCCTATCGAGCCATTTACCCCATGCTGCTGCTGATCGACAACTATGACAGTTTTACCTACAATCTGGTGCATTACCTGGGTGAACTGGGGGCCGATGTGGTCATTCGGCGCAATGATGCGCTGGATGTGCAGGCTGCCATGGCAATGAACCCCACCGGAATCCTTCTGTCGCCCGGCCCCTGTGACCCGGATCAGGCCGGTATCTGCCTGGCCCTGGTGGCGGCTGCGGCTGAAACGCGCACCCCCCTGATGGGCGTGTGCCTGGGGCATCAGACGATTGGTCAGGCGTTTGGCGGCACGGTCACCCGCTGTCACGAAATCGTACATGGCAAGATGGGCAGCATGAACCACACCGGCACCGGGCTGTTTGCCGGGTTGCCCACACCGTTTGACGCGACCCGCTATCATTCGCTGGTGGTTGAACGGGCCAGCCTGCCCGACTGTCTTGAAATCACCGCCGAACTGGACGATGGCACCATCATGGGCCTGCAACATCGCCAATTGCCGATCCACGGCGTTCAGTTCCACCCGGAATCCATTGCCTCGCAACATGGCCATGCCCTGTTGCAGAATTTCCTGGACACAATGAAAGTCCCCGCATGAGTGACACCCTAAAACCGCTTATCGCCATCGCGGCGGACCGCCACCTGACCCGCCCCGAGGCCGAAACCGCCTTTGGCATCCTGTTTGACGGCGAAGCAACGCCCAGCCAGATCGGCGGGTTGCTGATGGCGCTGCGCACGCGGGGCGAAACGGTGGACGAATACGCCGCCGCCGCCGCCGTCATGCGCGGCAAATGCAACGCCGTGCGCGCCCCCAAAGGGGCCATAGACATCGTTGGCACCGGGGGCGATGGCAAGGGAACGCTGAATATCTCGACCGCGACGGCCTTTGTGGTGGCTGGCGCGGGCGTGGTGGTGGCCAAGCATGGCAACCGCAACCTTTCGTCAAAATCGGGCGCGGCGGATGCGCTGGGGGAAATGGGTATCAACGTGATGGTTGGCGTGCAAGTGGTTGAAAAAGCGCTGAAAGAGGCCGGCATCTGTTTCATGATGGCCCCCATGCACCACCCGGCAATGGCCCATGTCGGCCCGGTCCGGTCCGAATTGGGAACGCGCACCATATTCAACATCCTTGGCCCCCTGACCAACCCGGCGGGCGTCAAACGCCAACTGACCGGGGCCTTTAGTCGCGCCCTGATCCGCCCGATGGCCGAAACCCTGCATCAACTGGGATCAACCCGCGCCTGGCTGGTGCATGGCAGTGACGGCACGGATGAACTGACCATCACCGGCATATCCTGGGTCGCCGCCCTGGAAAACGGCCAGATAAAAGAGGTCGAACTGCACCCAGAGGACGCGGGCCTGCCGGTGCATGCCTTTGAAGACATCCTTGGCGGCACCCCGGCAGACAACGCCAATGCCTTTCGCGCCCTGCTGGACGGTGCCCCGTCGGCCTATCGTGACGCGGTTCTGCTGAATGCGGCCGCCGCCCTTGTGGTGGCCGATGCCGCGCCCGATCTGCGGATTGGCGTTGAAATGGCCGCCACCAGCATCGACAGCGGGGCCGCCAAAGACAAGATCAGGGCGCTGGCCCGCATTACGCAAGAGGCCTAATAATGTGTTTCACCGAATCTGAGATCGGGGATATTGGAGATTGGAGGCAGTTACCCTTTTTCCAAAAGGGCCAACACAACTGCATTGCTAAATGTTTGGGGGATTGGAAAAATGTCCGACCCGAACGCCACCAAGTGTTCCGCGCACTTCAATTAACTCATCCAAAAAACGTCAAAGTTGTGATTCTGGGCCAAGACCCATACCCTGTAACGTCGACGCCAGACGGGCTCGCCTTCTCTAGCCCCGATTCGAGACGGCCAGATAGCCTGCAAAGAGTTTTATGCTGTATTGCAGAAGAATGTGATTTGAATTTTAAAGGCAAAACAAATTGCCTTGCCGAATGGGCCGCACAGGGCGTCTTACTATTGAATACTATTCTGACAGTCGATGGCAAAATTGGGAAATTGTCACACGAAAAATGCGGATGGAAAGACCTAGCGCAACAGTGCATAGAGAAAGTATCTAGCGGCGACAACAAAGTAGCCTTCTTACTTTGGGGAGACCACGCCCACAAGTATGAAAAATGGATACAGGAAAAAGAACAGCATATTATTTTTAAGCCGGCCCACCCAATGGCTAGGCCGAATGCCAAAAATCAATTTTGCCAAGAAAATCAATTTCACAAACTGGATGAATGGTTGGTAGGAAATAAGAAGTGTAAAATGAACTGGTCACTAAAGGACACCCCATGACCGGCACAATCCTCGACAAGATCAAAGCCTATAAACTACAGGAAATTGCCGCCGACAAAGCGGCCAAACCCCTGTCAGAGGTAGAGGCCGAGGCACATAATGCCCCCCCCGTGCGCCGCTTTGG
>DAOUPC010000042.1 GCA_030626365.1 Paracoccaceae bacterium | reverse complement strand
GCAAGACCCGGCACCGGCCCCATGACAAAGTCACCATCTGCCGAATAGGGGATGGGGCCGTTGATCACCTGACGAATGCCAACCGTGTTGACGATGGGTGTGGTCTGGGCCGCCAGTTCGGCCAGCGGGGCAAAGCGGTCCAGATTGTCGGGCAATAACTGGCGCACGAAATCACCGGGAATGCCGTGATCCCCGAACGGCACTGTGTCGTCCTCGTACCCGCCAATCACCAGCCGCCCACCTGCGTCAGGTTTGTAATAAACCAGACGATCGGGGTCGCGCAGGGTTGGCAGGCCGTCGGGGAAACCGGGGATTGGTTCGGTCACGATATACTGGTGTTCAACCGCGCAGGCGGGAACGCTCAGGCCCAGTTTCGCACCCAGTTCGCGGCTCCACATGCCGCAGGCCAGCGTCACGGTTTCGGCCTGCCATGTGCCGTCGGTGGTACTGACCCCGGTGATGCGCCCGTTGTGCAGGGTGAAATCCAGCACCTTAACCTGTTGTTTCAGGGTCGCCCCATGCAGGCGTGCCCCGGCGGCAATGGACTGGCACAACCCGCCGGGGTCCACATGCCCGTCTGACGGGATGAACGCGGCCCCCTTAAGGCCATCGGACGCGATATAGGGGAACAACTCCTGTGCCTCGTCGGGCGAAATCATGTGCATTTCCAGCCCGAAACTGCGCGCCATGGTGGTCAGGCGGCGGGCCTCTTGCATCCGGTCGTCCGAGGCCGCCAACCGCAGGGAACCGGTTTTGTGCCAATCGCAGGCCAGCCCGGTTTCATCCTGCAACGCGTCATACATCGCCACGGATCGTTGCAGCATCCGCGTGGTATTGCGCGATGACCTTAGTTGCCCGACCAGACCGGCGGCGTGCCATGTGGCCCCTTCGGTCAGGTTGGCCTTTTCCAGCAGGACAACATCGCGTTCCCCCCGTTTGGCCAGGTGATAGGCGATGGAACAGCCGATGATACCGCCACCGATAATCAGATGCTTTGCCGAATGATCCGCCATTGATATCAGTCCTGATTGATAAGGTCCAAAAGCTGTGCGTGCAGGGCAGGGGTTGCGGCCGAAATCACCCGCCCGTCCGATTCCAGGCCCAGCGGTTGCCCCTGCCAGTCGGTGATGACCCCACCGGCCCCGGCAATGATCGGCACCAGTGGCAGGATGTCATAGGGTTTCAGGTCGTAATCGATACAAGCATCCACATGCCCCGCCGCCACCAGCGCATGAGGATAGCAATCATAAGAATACCGCCGGTCCCGCGCAGCACCGTTCAGCCGGGCAAAAACCTGTGGTTCGGCGCGCATCATCTTGTCGGCCTCGTTGATATAAAGCATCGCGGTGTCCAGCGTGGTGGTCCGGGCTGTGGCCAGCCCCAGTGTCCGGTTCAGTGTCGAACGCGCCCCGTCGCTGGCGTATACCTCGTCCAGTTCGGGCATCCTGACCACGCCCAGCACCGGCACGCCATCCTTCAGTAACCCCACCAGCATCCCGTACAATGGCATCCCCGAGATGAACGCCCGCGTGCCGTCAATCGGGTCGATGATCCACTGAAACGGACTGTCCGTTTCGCTTAGCCCGAATTCTTCGCCCAAAACCCCATGATCGGGGAAATGCTGCGCAAGCGCGTTGCGAATGAACGTTTCTGCCGCCTGATCGGCCACGGTGACCGGGGTTGCATCCGGTTTGTGAATGATGTCGACGCCGGCGCGAAAATGTTTGCGCGGGATTTTGGCGGCCTCTTGGGTGATCGCCAGAATAGTGTCCAGATACGCCTGCATCTATTGTTCCTCATGCGCCAGAACCAACGATATCTCGTTGTGTTCCAGCATGTCCTGCACCGGTTGTGGCGGTGCCTTGTCGGTTATCAGAATGTCTATGCCCGCCTGATCGCTCACCGCAATTGGCGCGCGGTGGCCAAATTTACCGCTGTCAGCCAACACAATACGGGTCTGGGCATGGGCGGCAATGGCGCGTGACAGGTCTGCCTCGGCCATGTCATGCAGCATAAAGCCGATCTCGGCGTTGATCGCGCCGGCGGAAAACACCGCATATTGCACGTTAAAGCGGCGCACGAAACTGATGGCATCATCACCGAACGATCCGCCATCATGGCGGCGCAATTCGCCCCCGGCAAAGAAAACCCGGTTGTTGTTGATGCCGGTCAGCGTATTGGCCACGGCCAGCGAATTGGTCACCACATAAAGGTCACGATGCCCGGTCAGCGCCTGTGCCGCATAGGCGCTGGTTGATCCGATATCCAGAAACAGGGAATCCCCGTCGGCGATCATTCCCGCCAATGTTTGTGCCAGCTGCCGTTTGGCGGTCGCGTTGCGCCGCATCCGCGCCTGCAACGACTGTTCTGTCAGGGTTAGATCCTCGGATAACAACACCCCGCCATGCACCTTGCGCACCTGGGACCGGGCCTGCAACGTCTTGATGTTGCGCCGTACCGTTTCGTCCGAAACCCCAAGCCGTTTGGCCAGATACCCGACCCGCGCCGATCCGCCCGCCAGGCGCAGTTCGTTCAGGATTTCCTGTTCACGCTGGTTCGCGATTGGCGGGTTGGTGGGCATGTGAAACTCCGGAAAAAGCGCAAAACACGCATAATTCCCAACAAATAACCAACTAAAACCACAAAAGCCACACGAAATCGTTGACCTGTGAGGCTTTTCAGCCCAGATTTTGCAACAGGCGGGGCGAATCCCGTTATAAAATCTGGGAGGTGCCCAATGAGGCATGTAGTGAAACGCGCCCTGACGGGCATTGTCGCGGGTGTTTTTGCGACTACGGCCATGGCAACGATTGCGGCGGCCGATGTCGAAAGTACCGATCCTATCAAACTTACCCTGCACGACTGGTCGGGGCAGTTGATCAACACCCAGATCATGGGCGCGATTCTGGAAGAGCCCGGTTATAACGTGAAATACGTTCAGGCCGACTATATCGCCCAGTTCGCGGGGCTGAAAACCGGCGATCTGACGCTGGCGATGGAAATCTGGGCCACCACCGGCCAAGAGGCCCTGGACGAGGCCACCGCCACCGGCAAGGTGGTGAATGCTGGCGAAACCGGCCTGCAGGCGATCGAGGAATGGTGGTATCCGCTGTATATGAAGGAAAAATGTCCGGGTCTGCCTGACTGGCAGGCGCTCAAGGCATGCGCGGGCGAATTTGCCAGCGCCGAAACCGCCCCCAAAGGGCGTTATGTGGGCGGCCCTGTGACTTGGGGTGGCTTTGATGACGAACGCGTCGAGGCGCTGGGGCTGGATTTTGAAGTTGTCCACGCCGGCACCGATGCCGCGCTGTTTGCAGAACTGGAAAGCGCCTATCAGCGTAAGGCCCCGGTCATCCTGTGGGTTTATGTTCCGCATTGGGCACCGGCCAAGTATGACGGCGAATTCGTTGAATTCCCTGCATATTCTGCTGAATGCTATGCGGACCCGTCGGTTGGCGTGAACCCGGATATGGCCTATGACTGTGGCAAACCACGTGGCCCGATCTGGAAGGCCGCCTGGGCGGGCATGGCCGACAAATGGCCCGGCGCCTATAAGGCGGTTCAGGCCTATACGCTGACCAACGAAGAGATGAGCGCAATGGTTGGTGACGTCGATCTGGACGGCAAATCGGTCGAGGACGTGGTCGATGCCTGGATGGATGCCAACGAAACCCGCTGGAAAGGCTGGATCGCGCACTAAGGCGCGCGCATCACGCGATAACAACACCCGGGGCCAGAACCGGCCCCGGGATATGCCCCCCCGATATACCACCCCCACATCCCCCATGTTTCAGGCCGTGATCCGTATGACACCCCCCGTAAAATTGCTGTGTAAAGATGTCTGGAAACTCTACGGGACCGGGGGCGATACCTTTCTTGATAAAACCCCTGATCCCAGCTTTGAACAGATCAAGGCGGCGGGGCTTATTCCGGCGGTACGCAAGGCCAATATCGAAGTCCGCGAGGGCGAGATTTTTGTGATCATGGGCCTGTCGGGGTCGGGTAAGTCCACCCTGGTGCGCTGTATGTCGCGGCTGATTGAACCAACCCGTGGCGCGCTGTTTTACGATGATCGTGACCTGTTAAAGGCCACGGATAAGGAAATGATCGAAATCAGGCGTCACAAGATGGGCATGGTGTTTCAGCATTTCGCACTGTTGCCACATCTGACGGTGCTGCAAAACGTGGCCTTTCCGCTGACCATTCAGGGCCAGAAACGCGCCAGCGCCGAGGCCCGCGCGCATGAGGTGATTGAACTGGTCGGCCTGAAGGGGCGCGAAACCTATTACCCGCGCGAATTGTCCGGGGGCCAGCAACAGCGCGTCGGCATTGCCCGGTCGCTGGCGGACGAACCCGAACTGTGGTTTCTGGATGAACCGTTTTCGGCGCTGGACCCGTTGATCCGGCGTGAAATGCAGGACGAATTTCTGCGCCTTCAGGGGATGCTGGCCAAGACGATCGTATTCATCACCCATGATTTCGACGAGGCGATCCGCCTGGCCGACCGCATCGCCATCATGAAGGACGGGGCGGTGATTCAGGTGGCCACGCCCGAACAACTGGTGCTGAACCCGGCGTCTGAATATGTCGAGGAATTCGCCCGCCACGTGTCACGCGACAAGGTGATGTCGGTGGGGTCGGTGATGACACCCGGCGCGACCGGGGCTGGTGACGGCATTTCCGCCCAGCTTAAAATTGCCGATGTGGCCGCACAGGTTGTTGAAGCAGATCAGCCTTTGACGGTGGTTGATGATACGGGCCTGCCGGTTGGTGCAATTGGCCGCGATGCGGTTATTGGCGTGCTGATCGGCAAGCGGGGCTAGGGCGGTGCGCGCCCTTTCATCCCGCCCTTTGTGGGTATTTGGCGCGCTACTGGCGCTGACCTGGGTGCTGGCGCGTCATGGTGCGGGCTGGGTCGGGGCCGAGGGCTGGCTTGGGGATGGTGGATTGGAATGGGCCATAAAATACCCCACCGCATGGGTCATTCCCCTAAAGGATTACGTGTCCGCAGCCATGAAATGGCTGGTCGAAGAGGCCCATTTCGGCCTGTTCACCTTTACCGAATTCACCCGCGCCATTTCGTGGGCAATCGAGCAACCCTATGAACTGGTGCGGGCATTATTGGCCGAAGGGTTCATGGACGGACCCGGACGGCGTGCCAAACAGGTGTTTCCGCCCTTTAGCTGGCTGACCATCACCGCCTGTGTGGTGGCGCTGGGGCATTACGCAAGGGACTGGGTTCTGGCGGCGATCGTGGGGCTGGCGTTTCTTTATCTGGCGCTGTTTGGCCAGTGGGAAAGTGCGATGATTACCCTGGCTTCGGTTATTATTGCCGTGCCTATCGGGGTTGTCGGCGGGCTGAGCTTGGGCATTCTGGCCTATCGCCACCCCATGTTCGACCGGATACTGAAACCGGTTCTGGACCTGATGCAGACCATCCCGATCTTTGCCTATCTGGTGCCGATCCTGTTCATGTTCGGCTTTGGCCCGGTGTCGGCGCTGGTGGCGACGGTGATCTATGCCATGCCGCCGATGGTGCGGATCACCACCATGGCGCTAAAGGCCGTCAGCCCCGAGATCAAGGATTTCGGCGTGATGACCGGGTGCACCCGCGCGCAGATGACCTGGCGCATTCTGGTGCCCTCGGCACTGCCCAGCCTGATGGTCGGGGTCAATCAGGTGATCATGCTGTCGCTGAACATGGTGATTATCGCGTCGATGATTGGCGCCGGGGGGCTTGGGTTTGATGTGCTGTCCGCGTTGCGCCGCCTTGATATCGGGGGCGGGTTCGAGGCAGGCATCGCCATTGTCATCCTGGCAATCGCCGTGGATCGCCTGTCGCAGGCGTTTTCCGAACGCTCCGGCCATGTCAAACCAGATGTGCCCGGCGCACGCTGGCCGGCGCGCCACCCGCGCGCCACGGCCGTTCTGCTGGTCATGATCGCGGCCTTTATCCTTGGCCGCTTTTTGCCGTTCTTTCAGACCTACCCCGAGGAATGGTGGCTGACCACGGGCGATTTCTGGGACAATTCCGTCAAGTACCTTAACATCAATTTCTATGATGAGTTTGAGGCAGTAAAGCTGTTTTTCCTCAACTACTTCATGCTGCCTCTTAAACGGTTTTTTCTGGGTATCCCGTGGCCCTGGGCCTGCCTGATGGTGGTGGCCCTTGGGTATCATTTTGGTGGCTGGCGGCTGGCGGCGATGAATGCGGTGATGACAATATTCATCGTCACCACGGGCATGTGGGAAAAGGCAATGGTGACGGTTTATCTGTGCGGTTCTGCGGTGGTTATCGCCTCGGCAATCGGCATCCCGCTGGGGGTTCTTGCAGGAACCAACGCGCGGGCCGGCAGCGCCATAGGGGTGGTTATTGATACGCTCCAGACGCTGCCTTCTTTTGTTTACCTGATCCCGGTGGTGATGCTGTTTAGGATCGGCGATTTCACGGCGATGGTGGCCATCGTTGCCTATGCGCTGGTGCCCAGCGTTCGGTACGCCGCGCATGGTATCCGTTCGGTCAGTCCCGAACTGGTCGAGGCCGGGGTGGTGGCGGGCTGTACCCGCTGGCAGCTTTTGACGCGTATCCGCCTGCCGCTGGCATTGCCCGAGGTGCTGTTGGGGCTGAACCAGACCATCATGCTGGCCCTGTCCATGCTGGTGATTACCGCCCTTGTGGGCACCCGTGATCTGGGCCAGGAGGTCTATATCGCGCTGACCAAGGCCGATACCGGGCGCGGGTTGGTGGCGGGGTTCTCGATTGCCTTTATCGCGATCATTGCCGACCGGATCATTCTGGCCAGTGCGCGCAGCGCGCGGGTTCGCTACGGGCTGGAGGAGGCGGCACATGGATAACGCACATGGATAATGCACAGGCATTGGCACGCATCAACGCCCTGCCATTGTGGGGCGGGCCGATTGACATCGAACCGCTGGGGGGTGGGCGCACCAACCTGAATTTCACCGTCACCGGCCAGACCGGCAAATTTGTGGTGCGCATAGGCGAGGATATCCCCGAACATCACGTCATGCGCTTCAACGAACTGGCCGCGTCGCGTGCGGCGCACGCCGCCGGGCTGTCGCCGGGTGTGGTTCACGCGCAACCCGGTCTGTCGGTGTTGCAGTTCATCAAGGCAAAAACGCTGGATGAACCCGATATTGGCGCGCCCGGCATGCTGGAACGGATCGTGCCGCTGGTGCGCCGGTGCCACCACGACATTCCGGTGCATTTGCGTGGTCCGGCGCTGATTTTCTGGGTGTTCCACGTGATCCGCGATTACGCCAATACGCTTGAGGACGGGGACAGTCCCCATGGCGCGCATCTGGCTGATTTTCGCGCCATTGCCGAACAGCTTGCGGCAGCATCGGGACCATTTGACATCGTATTTGGCCACAACGACCTGATGGCGCCCAACTTTCTGGATGACGGCAATCGCCTGTGGCTGATCGACTGGGATTACGCCGGGTACAACACGCCGCTGTTCGATCTGGGCGGGCTGGCCTCGAACAATTTGCTGAACGAGGCGCAGGAGGCGCATATGCTGGAGCTTTATTTCGAGGCCCCGGTAAAGGGCGATCTGATGCACCGCTATACGGCGATGAAATGCGCCTCGCTTTTGCGCGAAACCATGTGGAGCATGGTGTCCGAGAGTACCTCGTCGCTGGACGTAGATTACGCGGCATACACATCCGAGAACCTGACAAGATTTCGTCAGGCGCACCAAGATTACCTGAACTCTTAAGGTTAAGACAATGAAACAACTACCTTCTTCGTCCAAAGTGGTCATTATCGGCGGCGGCATTGTCGGCGTTTCCACCGCCTATCATCTGGCTAAAATGGGCGTCGAATGCGTGCTGCTTGAACGCAAGAAACTGACATCCGGCACCACGTTTCATGCCGCCGGGCTGGTGGGACAGTTGCGCGGCAATGCCAATATCACCCAGCTTTTGGGCTATTCTGTTGAGTTGTATAACAAGATCGAGGAAGAAACCGGCCTTGGCACCGGCTGGAAGATGAACGGCGGGCTGCGTCTTGCCTGTAACGCCGAACGCTGGACCGAAGTGCAACGTCAGGCCACGACTGCCCACAGTTTCGGCCTTGAGATGGAGCTTTTGACCCCCAAAGAGGCGCTTGATCTGTGGCCGCTGATGAATATCGACGATCTGGTGGGGGCGGCGTTCATGCCCACGGATGGTCAGGCCAACCCATCCGACATAACCCAGGCGCTGGCCAAAGGCGCGCGCATGGCCGGGGCGCAGATATTTGAAGATACCAAGGTCACGGATATCGAGATAGAAAAGGGTATTATCAAGTCTGTTCAGACGGATAAGGGGCGTATTGAATGTGAAAAGGTGGTTTTGTGCGCCGGTCAGTGGAGCCGTACCTTTGCCGCGCGCTTTGGGGTCAACGTGCCGCTGGTCAGCATGGAACATCAGTATATGGTGACCGAACCCTTTGCCGATGTGCCCGCCAATCTGCCCACCCTGCGTGACCCCGACCGGCTGACCTATTACAAGGAAGAGGTTGGCGGTCTGGTGATGGGCGGATACGAGGCAAACCCGATTCCCTGGGCGGTGGACGCCATCCCAAAGGATTTCCATTATACCCTGCTGGACAGCAATTTCGACCATTTCGAACCGCTGATGGAACTGGCGCTGGGGCGGGTTCCGGCGCTGGAAACCGTTGGGATCAAGACCCTGACCAATGGGCCGGAAAGCTTTACACCAGACGGTAATTTCATCATCGGAGAGGCCCCAGAGTTGCGCAATTTCTTTGTCGGGGCGGGGTTTAACGCCTTTGGCATTGCGGCAGGTGGCGGCGCGGGCATGGCGCTGGCCGAATGGGTCAGGGCGGGCGAACCACCTTATGATCTGTGGGCCGCCGACATCCGCCGCTTTGGGCGACCACATTTTGACACCGACTGGGTGCGCACCCGCACGGTCGAGGCATACGGCAAACATTACACCATGGCCTGGCCGCACGAAGAACACAGCAGCGGGCGCCCCTGCCGCAAATCCCCCCTTTACGAAGAACTGGCCGGGCAGGGCGCGTGTTTCGGCGAAAAACTGGGCTGGGAACGCCCCAACTGGTTTGCCGACACCGCGCGGGGCGAGGTGGCAAAGGACGACTATAGCTTTGGCCGCCAGAACTGGTTCAGCGCGGTGGCGCGTGAACATATGGCGGTACGCGAGGCGGCGGTGCTGTTTGACATCACCTCGTTTGCCAAGTTTTCGCTGAAGGGGCCGGACGCCTGCGCCGCGCTGAACTGGATTGCCGCCAATAATGTGGACAAGCCGGTGGGGTCGCTGGTTTACACCCAGATGTTGAATGACCGGGGCGGGATTGAATGTGATCTGACCGTGGCGCGGGTGAGCGAGGACGAATTTTACATCGTCACCGGCACCGGCTTTGCCACCCATGACTTTGACTGGATTTCCCGGAATATCCCCGATGGCATGAATTGTCAGCTGTTTGATATTACCTCGTCCAATGCGGTTTTGTCGCTGATGGGCCCGAATGCCCGCAAGATATTGCAGGCGGTCACGCGCGCCGATGTGTCAAACGCCGCGTTCCCCTTTGGCACCACGCAGACCATCGGCATCGCCGGGTGCCCGGTTCTGGCGCTGCGGGTGACGTATGTGGGCGAATTGGGTTGGGAATTGCACCTGCCGGTCGAATACGCCCTGACGGTTTATCGCGCCCTGATGCAGGCGGGGCAGGGTCACGGGCTGATCAATGCCGGCTATCGCACAATTGAAAGTTGCCGCCTGGAAAAAGGTTACCGCGCCTGGGGGTCTGACATTGGCCCCGATCATACCCCGGTCGAGGCCGGGCTTGGCTGGGCGGTAAAGATGAAATCCAACATCCCCTTTAAGGGCCGCGCGGCAATCGCGCAGCAGCGCGAAACGGGGGTGAACAAACGGCTGGCCTGTTTTGTTGTCGATGATCCAGAGGTGGTTTTGCTGGGCCGCGAGACAATCTATCGTGATGGCGTGCGGGTTGGCTGGCTGACCAGTGGCGGTTTCGGGCACTGGCTGGGAAAACCAATTGGTTATGGCTATGTGCGCGATCCAGACGGTGTTGATCAGGCCTTTGTGGCGTCAGGTACGTATGAATTGGAAGTGGCCAGCAAACGCGTGCCCGCGCGGGTTGAAATGGCCGCGCTTTATGATCCGGCGATGGCGCGGATCAAGGCCTGAATGAAAACCGGCGTGGGTTGAAAAAATGCCAGCCCTCGCCGTTTCTTCGTATAAAATAAAAAAACCGCGCGGGGCATTCAAGCCACGCGCGGTCTGACATTTCAACCCTGGCAGGTTTAACCCACCAGCGCCTTGTTCAGGTTCTCGTCCACCTTTTCAAGGAAACCCATGGTGGTCAGCCATTTCTGGTCCGGTCCAACCAGCAGGGCCAGATCCTTGGTCATGTCGCCGGCTTCAACCGTATCAACAACCACCTTTTCCAGGGTCTCGGCAAAGTTGGCCAATACCGTGTTTTCGTCCAGCTTGGCGCGGTGCTTTAGCCCGCCGGTCCACGCATAGATCGACGCGATTGAGTTGGTCGAGGTCGCCTCGCCCTTTTGATGCTGGCGATAATGGCGCGTCACGGTGCCGTGCGCCGCCTCGGCCTCGACTGTTTTTCCGTCCGGCGTCATCAGCACCGAAGTCATCAGCCCAAGTGAACCAAAGCCCTGCGCGACGGTATCCGACTGAACGTCACCATCATAGTTTTTGCAGGCCCAGACATAACCGCCGTTCCATTTCATCGCACAGGCCACCATGTCGTCGATCAGACGATGTTCATAGGTGATGCCGGCGGCTTTGAATTTATCTTCGAACTCGGTCTCGAAAATGTGCTGGAACAGTTCAAGGAAACGACCATCATATTGCTTGAGGATGGTGTTCTTGGTGCTCAGGTACACCGGCCAGCCCTTGTTCAGGCCATAGTTCATAGACGCACGGGCAAAGTCGATGATCGACTTGTCCAGGTTGTACATCGCCATGACCACACCGCTGTCGGGCGCATCGAACACTTCGCGTTCAATCACCGTGCCGTCGTCGCCAACGAACTTGATGGTCAGCTTGCCCGCACCGGGGAATTTGAAATCGGTGGCGCGGTACTGGTCGCCAAACGCATGACGGCCAACCACGATCGGCTGGGTCCAGCCGGGCACAAGGCGCGGCACGTTCTGGCAGATGATCGGCTGGCGGAAAATCACCCCGCCAAGGATGTTGCGGATGGTGCCGTTGGGTGAACGCCACATCTCTTTCAGGCCAAATTCTTCGACGCGCGCTTCGTCGGGGGTGATGGTCGCGCATTTGACGCCAACGCCGTATTTCAGGATCGCATGGGCGGAATCGATGGTGATCTGGTCATTGGTGTCGTCGCGCGCCTGAATACCAAGGTCATAGTATTTCAGGTCGATGTCCAGGTAGGGCAGGATCAGCTTTTTCTTGATAAAGTCCCAGATGATCCGGGTCATTTCATCACCGTCCAGTTCGACGACGGGATTTTCCACCTTGATCTTGGTCATGGGTGCGCTCCATTTTTGGTTTTGCGTGTGAATCGGAATGGGTGCGGTCTAACGCAGAATGCGCTGACGCGAAAGACTGTATACGGATGTATACTGAAAATGTCGCAATGACTTTGCCACAAGAGGCGCGCCAGACCGCATTGACCGTTCCCGAGGCCGCTTGTCTTTGGCTGTATTCTTAAAATCAGCGCCCCCAACAGGTGTGCCCCTGATGTGAGATTCCCCGGTTTACAAATGTTCTGCGACGTCTGACGATAAAACAGACAGGGTGATCGGGCCTGACCCTAATGGCCCCCAATTAGAAAGAAGGGCGCGGGTAAGATGCAAAAGCTTAAACTGTTATGGGTTCTCGGGCTGGTCAAGGCCCCTGAATGGCTGACTGATATGGTGTTTGTCGGGCGTCGCCGGGTGGTGGACGGGCGGCGTATCGATTCCAAGGCGCTGGCGGTGGGTCAGCTTTTGAATATGGTCCGCGATACCGGCGCGCCCCCGACACTGGAGGAAAGCCGGGCGGGGCTAAAGGCGCTGGCCGCTAAATTTGACGAACCTTGTCCGCAAATGGTGCGAAAGTCCGATATCATGCTGCCGGGGGCCAGCGGATCAAGGCCCGCGCGGTTGTATGATGCGGTGACAGGCGGCGATGACACACCGCGCCCGACATTGTTGTACCTGCATGGCGGCGGCTGGGTTCAGGGGGGGATTGATACCCACGACGGGCTGTGCGGCAAGATGGCGGCATGGGCCGGGATCAGGGTTATTTCGTATGATTACCGGCTGGCCCCCGAACACAAGTTCCCCGCCGGGCTGGACGATTGTCTGGCCTGTTACCGCGCTCTGGCAGAGTCACCCGGAGACTGGGGAGCAGACCCTGAACGTCTGGTCGTTGGCGGTGACAGCGCCGGGGCAAACCTGACGGCGGCCTTGATGCATGATCTGCAAGGGACCGACCTGCAGAGGCCGGCCGGGCAGGTGCTTATCTACCCGGCCGTGGATACCCGCATGTCATCGCCTTCGATGATGGCGCTGAAAGATGCCTATGTGCTGCCTGTGGTGCGTATCAATTGGTAT
>DAOUPC010000140.1 GCA_030626365.1 Paracoccaceae bacterium | reverse complement strand
GGACAGAATAGCACCCGTGGTATCAGTTTCAGGCGTGTCGGTCGGGGCGCTGGCCTTTAGCCCGGCCAGTACATCCCCGGTTTTATCCTGTTGCGGTGTCTCGGCGGGCATCAAGGCGTGCAGGCTGTCCAGTGCCGCATTGTGACCGCCAGCACCATCAGCCCCGCCCGATACCGCCGACAATAACGCCGGGTCGGCCAGGATTTTTTCGATCAGGGTTTCGGCCCCGGCCTTGCCATCCATATAGGCCATCAGGTTGGACAATTGCGTGCGCGCCTCAAGCAGGGGGCGCAATGTGTCCACCTTGGCAGCAATGGCAGCGGGCGAAAAATCATCCATCTTCTCGAATGTCAGATCAATCGGGATGTTGCCCTCTCCGGTCAGGGTGTTGGGCACGCTAAAGGCCGCGCGGGGGGCCATCGCCTTCATCCGGTCGTCAAAATTATCAACGTCTATCTCAAGAAAGCTGCGGTCCGCCACGGCGGGTTGGGGCACCTTCGATTTACCCGCCAGATCCGACATCACCCCCATCACAAACGGCAACTGCACCTTCTTTTCAGAGCCGTACAGTTCGACATCATATTCGATCTGCACCCTTGGGGCGCGATTGCGGGCAATGAATTTCTGTGAGCTGTCCGTCATGAACGGCCACCCTTCAATTCGGCAATTTCAGCCCTTAGCGCCTTTAGATCCCCGTGCATTTCCTGAATCAAAGCGCCAACTTCTTCGTTTTCTGCACGCACAAGATCACGCAGCTTTTCAAACTCTTCCTCGGACTCGTCCTCGACCGCCGTCTGCATGGTGTTGACCAGCAGACCGATAAACAGGTTCAAAACTGAAAACGCGGTGATGATGATGAATGGCACGAAGAACACCCAGGCCCTTGGGAATTCAACCATCACAGGGCGCACAATGCCCATTGACCAACTTTCCAGCGTCATGATCTGGAACAGTGAATAAAGCGACCGACCCAGCGTGCCAAACCATTCGTCAAACGTCGGCCCGTACATCAGCGTCGCCATCACCGCGAACACATAATAGACGATCGACAGCATGATAATGACCGCGCCCATACCCGGCAGCGCATCCAGCAACGCCTGTACCACCGCGCGCATCTGCGGCACGACCGACAACAA
The DNA here is from genome assembly GCA_030626365.1 of Paracoccaceae bacterium. Lineage (GTDB taxonomy): Bacteria > Pseudomonadota > Alphaproteobacteria > Rhodobacterales > Rhodobacteraceae > NVQY01. The sequence continues at coordinate 6,228 of DAOUPC010000140.1, read as the reverse complement.
CCGCAAGGCGCGGATAACCCGCAGCCCCCGCAGCGCAGACAGCCCGGATTTATCAGGCAACAGGCCAATACTGACCACCAAAAGGTCAAATATGTTCCAGGCGTTTTTGAAAAACCCAAACCCATAGGCAAAGAATTTCAGCAACAGTTCGGCCACAAAGATCGTCAGGACAACCCGATCCACCACATCCAGAAAGCCACCCATCTGGTTGGTGATGGTTGGTGACGTCGACATGCCCAGGGTGATCGCGTTAAAAATGATCACCCCCAGAATGGAGTTCCTGACCACATCGCGTTCAACGAAATGGCGGGCCTTGTCTTGCAGGGTCAGGGTCTGTGTATCCGTCATCGTCCTGTTTCCTGTTCTTCTGTGTCAGGGTCGGGCTGTTTCGGGCCGGGGCGTTATCAGTGCCCTACTCGAACGAATATGAGAACTCTCCATCGGTGATGTCGATGGCGACCTTGCTCACGTCCTTGCCTTCCATCATCCGGCGCAAAAATTCGGCCGAAATGTCGGGCAGCATGGTGTTGGTGACAATCGCATCGATCATCCGGCCACCGCTTTCGATTTCCTGGCAACGCTCGACGATCTTGTCGACCACGGCGTCGGTGTATTCGAACGGCACATTGTGCGATTGCAATACGCGTTTCTTGATCCGGTCCAGTTGCAGCACGGTAATCTTGGCAATCATATCCGGCGACAGCGGATAATACGGGATCGTCACCAACCGCCCCAGCAGCGCAGGTGGGAAAATCTTGAGCAGCGGGTCGCGCAGCGCCTTTGCCAGCCCTTCGGGTTCGGGCAACAGATCAGGATCACCGCACATGTCCATGATCAGGTCCGATCCGGCGTTTGAAGTCAGCAGGATCAGGGTGTTCTTGAAATCAATGGTGCGCCCTTCGCCATCTTCCATCACGCCCTTGTCGAACACCTGAAAGAAAATCTCGTGGACATCGGGGTGGGCCTTTTCCACCTCGTCCAGCAACACCACCGAATAGGGCTTGCGCCGCACCGCCTCGGTCAGCACGCCGCCCTCGCCGTACCCGACATAGCCGGGAGGGGCCCCTTTCAGGGAACTGACGGTGTGGGCCTCTTGGTATTCGGACATGTTGATGGTGATGACGTTCTGTTCGCCGCCATACAGCACCTCGGCCAGCGCCAGCGCGGTTTCGGTTTTACCGACCCCGCTGGTGCCCGCCAGCATGAACACACCAATCGGTTTGGACGGGTTGTCCAGCCCGGCGCGTGATGTCTGGATACGCTTGGCGATCATCTTCATCGCATGGTCCTGACCGATCACCCGCTTGGCCAGATGTTCCTCAAGGGTCAGGATCACTTCTATCTCGTCCTTGACCATGCGGCCCACCGGGATGCCGGTCCAGTCACCCACCACCGATGCCACCGCCTGATGGTCAACGATTGGCAGGATCAGCGGGCTTTCGCCCTGTACCTCGATCAGTTCGCCATTCTTGGCCCTCAGTTCGTCCAGCAGCGTCTCGCGTTCCTCGGGGCTTAGCGGGCTGACCTCGGTCGCCTCTTGGCTGGTGGCTTCTTCGCCTTCAACCGGGGCGCCACCTTCGCGCAGTTTGGCGCGCAGATCCAAAATCGACTCGACCACGGCCTTTTCGGCCTCCCAGCGGGCGTTCAGCCCCTCCAGGCGTTCCTCTTCTTCCTTTTTGGCGGCAGACGCCTCTTCGCGCCGATCCCCCACATCGTACCCGGCGGTTTCATCGCGCCCGATGATATCAAGCTCGGTTTTCAGGGCATCAATCCTGCGGCGGCTATCGTCCACCTCGGCAGGGACCGCATGTTGGGAAACCGCCACACGGGCACAGGCCGTATCCAACAGGCTGACGGATTTGTCCGGCAATTGCCGGGCCGGGATATAGCGCGCCGACAGGCTGACCGCGGCCTCGATCCCTTCGTCCAGCACCTGCACCCGATGGTGGCTTTCCAACATCGAGGCAATGCCGCGCATCATCAGGATCGCCTTGGGGATACTGGGTTCATCCACCTGCACCACCTGGAAACGCCGGGCCAGTGCGGGGTCTTTTTCGATGTATTTCTTATATTCGGCAAAGGTTGTCGCGCCGATGGTGCGCAAGGTGCCGCGCGCCAGGGCCGGTTTCAGCAGGTTGGCCGCGTCGCCCGTGCCTGCCGCACCACCCGCACCAATCAACGTGTGGGTTTCGTCAATGAAAAGAACAATCGGCGTCGGGCTTGCCTGTACCTCGTCGATCACCATGCGCAGGCGATTTTCAAACTCGCCCTTCATGCTGGCGCCCGCCTGCAACAGACCGATATCCAACATCAAAAGGCGCACGTCCTGCATTGCCGGGGGCACGTCCCCGCGCGCAATGCGCAGCGCAAAACCTTCGACCACCGCCGTTTTACCGACCCCCGCCTCGCCCGTCAGAATCGGGTTGTTTTGGCGCCGGCGCATCAGCACATCAACAATCTGGCGGATTTCTTCGTCGCGACCCACAATCGGGTCTATTTCACCGTTTCGCGCCTGTTCCGTCATGTCGGTACAGAACTGCTCCAGCGCCTCTTCCTTGCCCATCTGGGCCGGGGCCATCGCATCTGATGCCTCGCCCGGGGCCGCCCCGCCGCCGGTTTTTGAGCCATCCTGCGCAGCAAGGCGTTCTTCGGGTGAGCCGTCTGTGACGGTCATGAAATTATCCGCCAGATCATCGGCACCGATGCTGGCCAGTTCCGGCGAAATACCGTTCAGGATGTTGCGTAACGCCGGGGTTTTCAGCATCCCCAACAGCAAATGCCCGGTGCGCACCTGATTAGAGGAATACAACAGCGATCCCCAGACCCAACCGCGTTCCATCGCGTCCATCAGATGATCACTGAGGTCTGAAATGGTGCTGGAACCGCGCGGCAACATGTCCAGCGCGCGGGTCATTTCCGATGCAATCTTGCCGGGGTCCAGATCATAATGCTGGGCAATCCGGTGCAGGTCACTGTCCTGTCCGTTCAGGATCTGGTGCATCCAATGCACCACCTCGACATAGGGGTTGCCCCGCATCTTGCAGAACACCGTCGCGCTTTCGACGGCCTGATACCCCAGTTTGTTCAGTTTCCCAAACAGTGCTATGCGGCTAATCTCGGTCATCCCGGTTTCCTTCCCTGTTCTTGTCTCATGCAACCGCTTTTGCGGTGCTTATCCGTTTGCCCCGCCAGGATAGAGGTACAGATCCTCGGCATCCGCGCGGGTTTCATCCATGTCTTTTCGTGATCCTATCCAACTGGTGTGGCCCAATCGTGTCGTGCCACCAAGGCTGGCGCGCGGAACTTCATCCCCGGCCAGTATCAGGTTGACGTCCCAGTCCAGCGTGTCGCCCACATAATTGCGCACAATCGAGCGCAACCGGTCCAGCGACGCGCCCCCCGGCAACAGGCGCTGAAAATCGGCCAGCGGCAGCGGCCCGATTTTCAGGCGAAACTTGGCCGCGCGGCTCCAGACCTTTTGGCCAATGCTGGTGGACTGACCAAGACCCGCCATCGCCCCCAGTTGCCAGCGGTCGTCCGGCTCTAATTCAAGCCAGGAACCGACAAACTGCTGCAAATGCACCGGCACGCCGAAATATCCCGACAAGATCGACACAAGGCCTTCGGCGTTCTTTGAACCCTGCGCCAGGTGGCCGGCAAAATGCAGCTTGGCCAGGTCGGGCATGGCATCCCGGTCTTGCAGGTTATCGCCCCGAAACCCGGCCAGTGCGGCCACCTTGCGGGCCATCGGGTCGTCATGGCGATCAAAACTTGGGGCGGGCTGACCGGCGGTCCAGGCGCGGTACAGCAGGCTCATCATTCGATGGGTCAGCATGTTGGCAAAAGCGATAAAGGTCGGATCGCGGTGATTGCGCCGCCGGTCGCGGGCGTATTCGGTCATATGCAGCGGCAATGGACCCTGCGGCCCGAACAGCCCGAAAAACCGGTTTGTCAGGCGCGCGGGCTGGCCACCGGATGCCGGGCGGAATTCGGCAATGGACGAGGGCGGAAAGGCCAGTTCGGCCTCTTGCCCCAGACGTACCATATCCTCGCGGGGGCGACGGCTTTCGCCCAGGCGGGGGGCATCGGAAAAATGCGCCTCGATCACCCTTAGGGCCTGAAAAACGTGATGTTTCTCAGGGTCATTTGCAAGCCGCTCAAAGTGGCTCAGATCATCCGGCCCAGACCTTTTTCCGGTCGCCATCTGGCAATTTCCCCACGTTTCTGCGTTGTCAAAACGGTTTCAGTAAAGCTGTTGATGGTTGCGTGGCGGCGCAAAAACCGCTCAAGCACCGCACCCAGTACGTAAACACTGGTGCCCTCAAAAAATGATTCATCAAAGCCGATGGTTATTTCCAGCCCGCGCAGGGCGGTGGACAGAACTTCGTCACTCATCCGGCGCACGATGGGGCGGCTGGTGACCGACACCACGCCTTCCAGTTGCTTTTCCGTAACCCGGTCGCCCAGTGGCGCATAAAGCCCGATCAATTCGCGCAGTGCCTCGGCGGAATTGCCTTTGCCAGAGCCTGCAACGGACAGGTAATTCAGGCTAAGGTGGCTGATCAGCCGCCAGGCGGTGTCGCCCTGGGCCAGCGTCGGATGTGGGCGGGTGGGCGAAACCGGCAGGTGCACGGATTTGACCGGGCCGCCTTCGGGCAGTTGGAACACATCACCATCACCAGTGGCCAGCAACATCGGCAGATCCCGGTTGGTACACAATGCCCTGACGGCCAGTTGTTCCATATCGGCCCCATAGGGTGCCTGTTTCTGGTCAACCAGCGTCAGGTACACCTCGGAACCCAGATAGGACGTGCGCACCCCGCGCAGACGTTCCTTTTCCGACCGCTGGCGCATCCGGCGGCGGATCGAATAATAGGCCGGGTGGGTTTCGCCGGCAGCGGTAAAGTCGGTGTCTGAATAGAATGGCCGGAACACCACGTCATCGGCCCCTTCGCCGCTGATGCCAACCACGCTTTGCAATGTGTATATCTCAAAATCCAGCCCGGCGGTGCGGTTGGCAATCACGTGCTGTTCGGTGTCGCGGGCCGTGACCTGTACCCGATCACAGCGTTTGGGAAACAGGTTAACGGCAGGCACCGCATTCAGGGTAAAGGCCTCGGGGGTGACCATCGGGGCCACTTCGCGTCGCCCTTCGCCCAGCAGAATATAGATGTCCACATCCGGCCCCGTGGCCCGCTTTAGCGCCGGTTGCAGCCCTTGCAGTTCCACGAACAGGAACCGTTCGGGCATGGCAAAGTATTCCTGCAACAGCCGATACCCGTCAAAGCTTTGACGCGGCGTGGGCAGCAGGGCCTCTTCGGGTTCGAACCCAAGCTGAACCACCTCGCCGTCTTGCAGCACCTCGGTCCAGTCGGCGCGCCGGTCGGTCGAACGCCCGGTCAGTCCGCGCACCTGCGTGCACAGCAATTCCAGCAGAAGCCAGCTGTTCCCGACACTGCGGTTCAGGTGCAGCGTCAGCCGGTCCAGCCCCAGTTCGCGGATCGCCTCGCCGTCGGAACGGCGCAGGCGCAAACGGATACCGGCGCGGGCATCCGTGTTTGCGGCCACACCTGCGGCCACCAGTTCGCCACGCCCATCAATATATTCTGCTTCGGCAATCTCGACCGGCCACATGGTGATGTCGGCGGCGGTGCGGAATTCGCACGGGGTCTGTTCGCCCTCCATCAGGCGGCTGCGCAGCACGCTTTGGCGGGGCAGGACATACCCGTCCTTGACGGCGGCATTGGCGGTATCCGGTTCGAACGCGGCAATCATCATCGACGGGGTGGGGGCCAGATAATGCGGATAGACAATTTCCAGAAGATTGCTGGTGAACGCAGGATATTGCAGTTCCAGTTCCAGCTGAACCCGCGCCGACAGAAACGCGACCCCCTCAAGCAGGCGTTCGACGTAAGGGTCAAGAACCTCGACCCCTTCCATACCCAGCCTTGCGGCAATCTTGGGATAGGCGGCCGCAAACTCTGCACCCATGTCGCGCAGGTACATCAGTTCGGATTCGTAATGCTTCATGAGCCTGGTATCCATGGGTTTACAGGCTCCTTTCCACGGTGACTTCGCCGGTCGTGACATCAACCTGGCTGCGCAGGTACAGTTCCAGCGGCAAGGGTTGCGCCCACATATCGGCGCGGATGTTAAGCGATACCATCATGTCGCTGCCGTTATCCTCTGCGGTCAGGGTCACATCGACCGAACCGTCAATGATACGTG
>DAOUPC010000064.1 GCA_030626365.1 Paracoccaceae bacterium | reverse complement strand
GTTGATGTCCGATCACGCCGCAACGCAGGTCGCGGCCAAGGCCGAGGCGATGATGCAGGCGATGCGCGACTGCGGGTGTGACCTGAACAACGCCTATATGCAGCATTCGCTGTTGGCGCTGGTGGTCATCCCGGAACTAAGGATTTCTGATCTGGGCCTGATTGATGTGCGAAAATTCGAAAAGATTGATCTGTTAGAGCCGCAATCATGACCAATATTCATATCCCAGAAACCCTGCCCCCCCAATCGTTCACCGATGCAGGGGCGGCGGTTGCCCAGTTGGAATTGCTGTACCGGCAGGCCACGAAGTTCCTGCTGGAACAGTTTTCGGTGGCCATGGCCCATGGCACACCGGCAAACCGATGCCGGGCCTATTACCCGGAAATTCGCCTGACCACCTCAAGCTTTGCCCAGGTCGACAGTCGCCTGGCCTTTGGCCATGTTTCGGCCCCCGGCACCTATGCAACGACCATCACCCGGCCTGATCTGTTTCGTTCCTACCTGATCCAGCAGATCACCCTGTTGATCCGCAACCATGGCCAACCCGTCACCATCGGCGTGTCAGACACACCCATTCCGCTGCATTTTGCCATAACCGGTGAGGCGAATGTCACGGTGCCCCAGGAAGGCGCGGGGGAATTCACCTTGCGTGACTATTTCGATGTGCCGGACCTTTCGACCACCAATGACGATATCGTCAATAACACCTATACGACCCGGAATGGTGTTGGCCCGTTGGCCCTGTTCACCGCGCAACGGGTGGATTATTCACTGGCGCGGCTGGCACATTATACCGCCACCGACCCCGAATATTTCCAGAACCACATTCTGTTCACCAACTACCAGATTTACGTGGCCGAATTTGAGGCATATGCCCGCGAACAGCTTGCCGATCCAGACAGCGGTTATTCCAGCTTTGTCAGTACCGGCAATGTGGTGATCACGGACCCAAAGGCCCCCATTGATCCGCCTTTGAAGTTACCGCAAATGCCAACCTATCACCTGACCCGGCCTGATGGGTCAGGTATTACGCTGGTCAATATCGGGGTGGGGCCGTCAAACGCCAAAACCGCCACTGACCACATTGCCGTTCTGCGCCCCCATGCCTGGCTGATGGTTGGCCATTGTGCGGGCCTGCGCAATACACAGGCGCTGGGCGATTTTGTCTTGGCACATGCCTATCTGCGCGAAGATCACGTGCTGGATGATGACCTGCCGGTCTGGACCCCGATCCCGGCGCTGGCCGAAATCCAGATCGCGCTGGAACAGGCCGTGGCCGAAGTGACCGAATTGCAGGGCTATGAACTTAAGCGTCTGATGCGTACCGGCACCGTTGCCACCATCGATAACCGTAACTGGGAACTGCGTGACCAGTCCGGCCCGGTTCAGCGCCTTAGCCAGTCGCGCGCCATCGCACTGGACATGGAAAGCGCCACGATTGCCGCCAATGGCTATCGGTTCCGGGTGCCCTATGGCACGCTGTTGTGCGTTTCGGATAAACCCCTGCATGGCGAATTGAAGCTGCCCGGCATGGCATCTGATTTCTATAACACACAAGTCAGCCGGCATCTGAAAATCGGAATCCGGGCAATGGAGGCACTGCGCGGCATGCCGTTAGAGCGCCTTCACAGCCGGAAATTACGCTCATTTGACGAAACGGCCTTCCTGTAGGTGGGAAAATTGGCCTGTAGGTAGAAAAATTGGCAAAAAACGCCATTTTTAGGCTTATAGTGGCCCACTATGCGTTGTGTTCTCACACAAGATACCGTTAGGATTACGTGATGAGGCCCAACACTCGGGCGGACGTAAGGAGACCATGAAATGGCAAAACCAATGACCAAGACCCAGCTTGTCGCCGCTTTGGCAGAAGAAATGGGCACAGATAAGAAATCGGCAAGTGCGGCACTGGATGCCATCACCGGCCTGATCACCCGCGAAGTATCGGCTGGCGGGGCAGTAACCCTGCCCGGCGTTGGCAAGATATATTGCCGCGAGCGCCCCGAGCGTATGGTCCGTAACCCGGCCACCGGCGAACAGTTCAAGAAAGACGCCGACAAGGTGGTCAAGATGACCATCGCCAAGGCACTCAAGGACAGCGTTAACGCCTGATCTTGCGTCTTACCTCGAATTAGGAAAGGGTCGCCCAAACGGGCGGCCCTTTTTCGGTTAAGGTGGCACTAAGTGGACAAACGCGCGATTATAATGGGGCTGGCCTTTGCCCTGATGTGGTCTTCGGCCTTTACGTCGGCGCGTATCATCGTCGCCGATGCCTCGCCGTTGTTTTCATTGGCTTGCCGGTTTCTGGTCTCGGGTATTCTGGGCGTGATGATTGCCCGTGCAATGGGCCAGTCCTGGCACTTAAGCCGCAAACAATGGTACGCCACCATCTTGTTTGGCGTGTGCCAGAATGCGCTTTATCTGGGTCTGAACTTTGTTGCCATGCAGACGGTCCATGCGTCGATGGCGGCGATCATTGCCTCGACCATGCCGCTGCTGGTCGGGCTGGCAAGCTGGCTGTTGCTGGGCGAGCGGATAAAACCGCTGGGGGTGCTTGGCCTGATGGCCGGGTTTGGTGGTGTTGCGATCATCATGGGGTCACGTATGGGCGCCGGCATTGACCTGTTTGGCATAATGCTGTGCAGCATTGGTGTGCTGGCGCTGGCCTTTGCCACACTGGCGGTGCGCGGGGCCCTATCGGGTGGCAATTTCATGATGATCGTGGGGCTGCAAATGCTGGTCGGGTCGGCCCTGTTGTTTGCCGCCACACCGGTGTTTGAAACGATCCGGGTCAATCCGACGTGGCCGCTGGCGGCTGCTTTTGCCTATACCACGCTGGTTCCCGGCCTGTTGGCTACCTATATCTGGTTTCTGCTGCTTGATCGTATCGGCCCGATCCGTGCCGCGACATTCCACTTTCTAAATCCGGTTTTCGGGGTCGCCATTGCCGCCGTGCTGCTGGGTGAACCGCTGGGCCTCTGGGATGGGTTCGGCGTTTTGGTCGTCACCTTCGCCATTCTTGCGGTTCAGATCGCCCGTCGCCCCACGCCGCCAGTCCCTCCTGCGCAAGATGGGTGAAATAACCCTTTGCATTGCGCGCCCGTGCCCCATCTATTGGGTTTGAACAATGCACAAAGGCCGCAAATGACCCAATACACCAAAAACCCGGATGCCATCGCCGCCCTTACCCCCGAGGAATTCCGCGTCACCCAACAAAGTGGCACCGAACGCCCCGGCACCGGCGGGTTGCTGAATAACAATGCTGCCGGGATTTATGTGGATATCGTATCCGGAGAGCCCCTTTTTGCCTCGTCCGACAAATACGAAAGCGGTTGTGGCTGGCCCAGCTTTACCAAACCGATCGAACCTGCGCATGTGGCCGAAAGCGAAGACCACACCATGGGCACGCTCCGTACCGAGGTCAGGTCAGTACATGGTGACAGCCATTTGGGGCATGTGTTCACCGATGGCCCGGCTGATCGGGGTGGATTGCGGTATTGTATCAACTCTGCCTCGCTCCGGTTTGTTGCGCGCGGGGATATGAAGGCACAAGGGTATGGTGCGTATCTTGCACAGGTAGAGGATATATAGATGGGCATTTCTGAACGCGCGGTTCTGGCGGGTGGGTGTTTCTGGGGCATGCAGGATCTGATCCGCAAACGCCCCGGTGTGCTGGCCACGCGGGTCGGTTATTCTGGTGGCGATGTCCCTGATGCAACCTATGGCAATCACGGCACCCACGCCGAAGCAATCGAGGTGATGTTTGATCCGGCCATCATAAGTTATCGCACCCTGCTGGAACTGTTCTTTCAGATCCACGACCCATCCACACTGAACCAGCAGGGCAATGACCGTGGCGTCAGCTATCGCTCGGCGATATATTATGTGGACGAGGCGCAAAAGGCGGTCGCGCTGGGCACCATTGCAGATGTGGATGGCGCGGGTATCTGGCCCGGCAAGGTTGTCACCGAAGTGGCCCCCGCAGGCGATTTCTGGGAGGCCGAGCCAGAGCATCAGGATTATCTGGAGCGCATTCCCCACGGCTATACCTGCCACTTTCCGCGCCCTGACTGGGTATTGCCCAAACGCCCCAAGGCATCCTGATCCCTGGGGTCAGAACCCAAGTCAATCATACCGAAAACGCAAAAAAACCCGGAGCCACCCGTATGGACCACCAAACCGAAATCGAAATTCAGGCTGCTGCCTTTCGCAGCCTGCAAAAGCACCTGATGCAGGATCGTACCGATGTGCAGAACATCGACATGATGAACCTGACCGGGTTTTGCCGTAACTGCCTAAGCCGCTGGTATCAGGAGGCGGCCAATGAAAAAGGCATTGAAATGGGCAAGATCGAAGCGCGCGAAATCTATTATGGGATGACCATGGAGGAATGGAAGGCCAACCATCAGACCGACGCCAGCCCGGAAAAACAGGCCGCGTTTGAAATTGCGTTCAAGGAAAACGTCACCTCAAAGATTTGATCAGTGGCCAAATCAATGAATGGTGGATTTTCCAGCACCATTTGTGGCTGTGATTGAACCCGGTGCCACGGTGGCAGGCACTGGTAATCCAGCAGCCTGCAACCGGTCCAGCAGTGTTTTCAGCACCTGTTGATCCTCGTATAATTCCTGCCCGATAACATAGTCACACGTCAGGTCGGGATCACCTGCCAGAGCTTCGGAAACGAGCGCCCCGGCACGTTCCATATCGTGAACCGCAACCTTTGCAGCCGCCCGGTAAAGCCGTGTCCGGTGGGTCTGAAACGCCTGCGTGCGGGCCAGTATGTCAAGATCTTCAAACCGACCCATTGCATAAAAGGCGACCACGCGCTCTTCCACAATCCAGATCGGCAGAAAAGGGTCCAGTTGTTCGGCACGATCCAACAATTCCAAACCCCTTTCAGGCTCTCCTGTAAAGGTATAGAAGGCGGCACATCTGCCAATGATATATGCGTCATTGGGGGCCAGTTTAATGGCCATCTCGTGGTGTTGGCGCCCGCTTTCATAATCTCTGTCTTCTATTATGGCGACGACACCCAGAATGCGGCGCACTTCGGGGTCCATGGGGTCCAGTTCAAGCGCGCGCTTGATCATTTGGTTGGCCGCAGCCCCATCATATTCCGGTAAATTCGACCAGGCACAGACCTGCATGGCAATCGCCCGCGCAAATTGCGGATCAGCCGCTTTGGCGCGCTTGAAACAGTTCACTGCCGCCGCTGCATGGTCTGTCGTGACTCCGGCAAGGCGGTGATGTTCCAGCCCTCGCAGGTAATGTTCATACGCCGTCATGCTTTCAGGGCGCTTCTGGCGCGCTGCGGCAATTTCGGCATGATCAATCCGTCCCGAAACCGTGGCGGCAACCCGTGCGGTAATCTCATCCATCATATCAAGAAGCTCTTCGAACGGGCGCTTGTACCGCTCGCTCCAGACCACATCGCCGTCATGCGTACCCGATAGTGTAATGTTCAGGTTCACTCGCGCACCCAGTTTGCGCACCGCCCCGGACAGAACATAGCGCACACCCAGCGTCTTGCCGATTTTGACCGGGTCACTTACATCCAATGCCCGCGATGCGCTGCGTGAACTGACAAACAGCGATTTCAGGCGGCTAAGTTCGTGCGTGATGTCTTCGGTCAGGCCATCAACAAGATATTGCTGTTCCTCGTTCGCCGGACCGGACGCGCGAAACGGCAGGACCACAACCGAATTGGGGTGCATGTCAGAGGTCGGGTTGACGATTGTCGGGGCTGACTGAAAAACGTGCCGGTCCAGGGTCGAACCCACCCGCATGACACCCACAGGTTCGTCCAGGCCCTTTAGCTGCCTCTGTCCCATTTTCTTGAAACTGCAAGGGCTGACATGGCGCACATGATCATACAGCACCTCGGACACGTCAATTTCGCCGGGGTCAGCCGTGTCCTGCAACCGGGCGGCAATGTTCACACCACTGCCCCGCAAATCCTCGCCCACCGAAACCACATCTGCCACATGCAGGCCAAACCGCATCGAGGCAGGTGAAAGATCCGGTGCCGATGCCAGCGACGCCCGCGTTTCTATCGCCGCGCGCAGGGCGTTCACCGGGCTTGAAAACTCGGCCAGCAACCCGTCTCCGGCGGTATTGAATACCCGTCCCTGATTCTTGGTGACAAACCCCGATGCCAGGTCCAGCGCCAGGCCAATTCGTTTGATCGCCGATTCCTCGTCCGCCGCCATATCCGGGGTCGAGCCAACATAGTCAGTTACAAGAATGGTAACCAGTTTACGTTTCATACCTGCCCGCCCAGTTTGTTATGCCGGTAAGTGTACCTTATTTTTCCCAAGGGCCAAAGGTCAGGTATTTTGTAGCGTTTCAAACCGCCATCTTGCGGCTTTCGTCCAGGTAAATCTCGCGCAGGCGCAGCGCAAGCGGGCCAGCCTTGCCATCACCCAGCGGCATGCCGTCGATCTCGACCACCGGCATCACAAAGGAACTGGCCGAGGTGATAAATGCCTCGTCCGCCGTTTTTGCCTCGTCGATGGTAAAGCTGCGCTCGATCACCTCCATCTGGGCCTCTTTGGCGAACCGCAGAACGGCGGCGCGGGTGATCCCGTGCAGGATGTCCGTACTTAGCGCGCGGGTGATGATCTTGCCGTCCTTGACGATATAGGCGTTGTTCGAGGTGCCCTCGGTGATAAACCCGTCCTCGGTCAGCCAGGCATCATCCGCCCCGGCCTTTTTCGCCATCATCTTGCCCATCGACGGGTACAGCAATTGCACCGTCTTGATGTCGCGCCGCCCCCAGCGGATATCTTCGATGCTGATGACCTTGATGCCCTTTTTCGCGGCGGTGTCACCGGCCAGACCGGGCTTGGCCTGGGTAAACAGAACAATGGTCGATGGTGTGCTGGCCGGATCAGGAAAGACAAAATCACGATCCCCGGGCGCGCCGCGGGTGATCTGAAGGTAAACCAGCCCCTCGTCGATTTCGTTCAGGGTGACCAGTTGGCGATGTATTTCCAGCAGTGCATCCATGGTAACCGGATTGGCCATGTCCAACTCGCCCAGCGACCGTGCAAGACGACGTGAGTGGCCCGCGAAATCAATCAGCTTACCGCCCAGAACACTGGTCACTTCGTAAACCCCGTCGGCCATCAGAAACCCCCGGTCAAAGATCGACACCCTGGCCTGATCCTCGGGCAGGTATTCGCCGTTTACATAGACTGTTCGCATAGATGTCTTCCTTTTTCGGTTCCGGTCCATCTCCGGGTACTTATCACCCCCAAAGGGCGGCCTTTGGCGGGTGTACGCCCCGGGTGTCGAATACCAAAGGCGTGTTACGGTCTTCGGCCAACAACAGCGGCCCGTCAAGGTCAACCACCATTGCCCCCTGCGCCACCAATGTTGCCGGGGCCATCGCCAAAGACGACCCAACCATGCAGCCAACCATCACGCCGTACCCTTCGGCCAGTGCCGCATCCCGCAAACGCAACGCTTCACTCAGACCGCCGGCCTTGTCCAGCTTGATGTTGACCACATCATACTTGCCCTTCAGGCCGGGCAGACTGGCCCGGTCATGGCAACTCTCATCGGCACAAACCGGCACTGGGCGGTCCATGCCGATCAGCGCGTCATCCTGCCCGGCGGGCAGCGGTTGTTCAACCAGCGCCACACCAAGACGTACCAGATGCGGGGCCAGATCGGTGTAAACCTCGGCTGACCAGCCCTCGTTGGCATCAACGATGATCGTGGCATCCGGCGCACCGGCGCGCACGGCCTCAAGCCGGGCCATGTCATCAGGCGTGCCCAGCTTGATCTTCAAAAGCGGGCGAAACGCATTCTTTTCGGCCTGTGCCCTCATCTTTTCAGGCGTATCCAACGACAGGGTATAGGCGGTGATCTCAGGCCCCGGTCTGGCCAGACCGGCCAATTCCCAAACCCGCTTGCCCGTGCGCTTGGCCTCCAGATCCCACAACGCGCAATCCACCGCATTGCGCGCGGCCCCGGCCGGCAGCAGATCCATCAGTGCGCCCCGGTCAAACACCTTTGGTAACCCGCCAATCTCGGCCTCGACCGATTCCAGCGTCTCGTCATAGCGGGCATAAGGCACACACTCGCCCCACCCCCGGTGATCGCCATCACTTACCTGAACCGTCAACACATGTGCCTCGGTCCTCGACCCGCGCGAGATGGTAAACACCTGCGCCAGCCTGAACACATCCCGAGCTACCTCAATCTGCACGCGCCCCTCCTTCTTCTTGTTCCAAATACTCCCGCCGGAGGCTCCATCATCACCTCCCGCGTGCCCCTTGGATCACAAATCAACCAGCGCATCCACCAAACGGTCCGCCCCCTGACGGAACGGATCAATCGTCACCAGCCCCATCCGCTTCTCAACCCCCTCCAGATAACTCAGCGCCTCATCTTCTGACATATGCTGAGTGTTCACCGTGATCCCGGCCACCTGACAATCCGGGTTGGCCACCCGTGCCAGCGGCAGGGCGGTATCGCGCAAGACCTCCAGCGTCGGCAATGTATAGCCCGGCAGGCCGCGCATGTGCGCGCGTGTGGGCTCATGACTAAGGATCAGTGCATCCGGCTGGCCACCGTGGATCAACGCCATCGTCACCCCGGAATAGGACACGTGAAACAGGCTGCCCTGTCCCTCGATGATGTCCCAGTGATCGGGATCATTGTCAGGTGCCAGATATTCCACTGACCCGGCCATGAAATCGGCAATTACCGCGTCCAGCGGCACACCGTGACCGGTGATCAGAATGCCGGTCTGGCCGGTGGCACGAAAGGTGCTTTTGACGCCGCGTTTGCGCATCGAATTATCCAGCGCCAGTGCTGTATACATCTTGCCCACCGAACAATCGGTGCCCACCGCCAGCACCCTTTTGCCAGCCCGTTTCACACCATTGGCAATCGGATAGGCATCCGTTGGCACCCGCACATCATGCAGCGTCCCACCATGGGTCTGCGCCGCCGCGACCAGATCACGTTCATCCCGCAGCAGGTTGTGCAGCCCCGATGCCAGATCGAACCCCATCTCAAGCGCGCGCACTAAAACGTCTTTCCATTCCTGACTGATAATACCGCCCCGGTTGGCCACACCAATCACCAGGGTACGCGCACCGGCCTCGCGGGCCTGTTCCAGGGTCATGTCGTCAAGGCCAACATCTGCACCACAGCCCGGCAGACGAAACTGCCCCACAGTATTTTCGGGTCTCCAGTCGCGGATGCCTTGCGCAACCTTGGCGGCCAATTGGTCGGGCGCATCGCCCAGGAACAACAGATATGGGGTCTCAATCATTGCGCGGCCTTTCTTTTGTGAGCCATAGGGGAATCAGCGCCCATGCTAAGTTGGCCTGCCAGAAAGTGTTTCGCGTTTTTTAGCCCACAGGCGGATTTATGCGCACGAATCTTCGAGCTTTTACGGTAATACTCGAAGATTATTCTGATAATTATCGGCCCGGGTAAATCTTTGTGCGTAATAACTTGGTTGGCATGTTTCTTTTCCCACACGATTGCTGCAACTGCACAATAGCTCTTGCGTGCCGTCGCGCAATTTAATACCTCCTGATCAAAGAAAATCGCAACATCATTACCCGGAAGGTACCGCCCCATGAGTTTCCGAATCCAACCCACCCCCCCGGCCCGACCCAATCGCTGCCAGCTTTTTGGCCCTGGTTCACGCCCGGCGATCTTTGAAAAGATGGCGGCCAGTGCGGCGGATGTGATCAACCTGGACCTTGAGGATTCGGTGGCCCCCACGGACAAGGATAGCGCGCGGGCCAATGTCATTGCGGCAATCTCGGATATCGACTGGGGCAACAAGACGCTTTCGGTGCGGATCAACGGTCTGGACACGCCCTTTTGGTACCGTGATGTGGTCGATCTGCTGGAACAGGCCGCAGAGCGGTTGGATCAGATCATGATCCCCAAGGTGGGTTGCGCGGCGGATATCTATGCGGTGGATGCGCTGGTGACGGCGATCGAGGTGGCCAAAGGGCGCAACAAAAAGATCAATTTCGAAGTGATCATCGAAAGTGCCGCCGGGATTGCCCATGTCGAGGAAATTGCCGCGGCATCACCACGGATGATCGCCATGTCGCTGGGGGCCGCGGACTTTGCCGCCTCGATGGGGATGCAGACCACCGGAATCGGTGGCACGCAAGAAAACTATTACATGCTGCACGAGGGCCAGAAACACTGGTCCGACCCGTGGCACTGGGCGCAGGCGGCGATTGTTGCGGCATGTCGCACCCACGGCGTGCTGCCGGTTGACGGCCCGTTCGGTGATTTTTCCGATGACGAAGGGTTTCGCGCACAGGCGCGCCGGTCTGCAACGCTGGGCATGGTGGGTAAATGGGCCATCCACCCCAAACAGATCACCATCGCCAACGAGGTATTTACCCCGTCAGAGGCACAGGTCGCCGAGGCGCGCGAGATTCTGGCAGCCATGGCCGAGGCCAAGGCCAAGGGCGAAGGGGCCACGGTTTACAAAGGCCGGTTGGTCGACATTGCCAGCATAAAACAGGCCGAGGTGATCGTGCGTCAGTCTGAACTGATTGCCGGGTAAGACGATTGAGGCCCGCCAGTGGCGGGCCGTATCACTGCTGGTGCGCCGTTGGCGCAACGGTGCCTCGGCGGGGGTCACATTTTTCAACCCGGCGTCCTCCCGGGTCTGTCGAAACATGCCGCCTGATCACAGGCATCACCAACTGTTGGGCATAATCCTGCATCTCGTTTCGCCCTTTGTGGCGGGTTTTTTGTCACGTGGGGGTGTGTCCGGGTATGATCAGGCATATCTGTCCCGGTAACGCACATAAGGAACCTCAAATATGGCGCGCACACCCGTGACTGACCCGCAGGACAAGTCCGTATTTCCGGGCCGGTCTGACGAGGCCGAAAAAATTCAGAACAAGTATACCGAAGCTGCCCTGGAACGGCACAAGGTC
>DAOUPC010000030.1 GCA_030626365.1 Paracoccaceae bacterium | reverse complement strand
CCCATGGCCACGGCGTTCACCCTTATCCGGTGCGGTGCCAGTGTCACGGCCAGCGACCGGGTCATCTGATCCAGTGCCGCGGAACTGACCGAATAGGCCAACAGTTCCGGGTGCGCCCGGCGCGCGGTGATCGAACTGAGGTTGATGATCGATCCGGCCTGCCGGCCCTCTTGCCCTTCGGATTGTTTGATCATCCGCTTGGCCACCTGTTGCGACAGACGCAGGGCTGGCATCAGGTTCTGGTTCAGCATTTCCATCACCGAAGTATCATCCGTATCCAGCGGGTCCGACAGAACCACCTGACGGGCCGCATTGACCAACACATCAATCTGGTCAAACGCATCGATCGTCGCTGACAGCAGGTTGGCGATCGTCAGCTTTTCACGCAAATCGCCCGCAAAGTACCGCATGTTGCCGTCTTCGGATTTATCCTTCAACTCAGCCGCAAGGCGCTTTTCATCCATATCCGCAAACATGACATTTGCACCGTGTTCCGCAAACTGCCGGGCGATGGCCAGACCGATGCCGTTGGCGGCACCGGTAACGATGGCGGTCTTGCCAGCGATGGAAAAGGACATGATCAGCCTCCTTGGGCTACTGTTGGCACAGTCTTCAGCACAGTCTAACGTGATTCAGCGATTGGCGCGAGAGCGGCGCGAACGTGTGGGTTGGCCCTGGTCCTTGCCTGCGCGCATGGGGCCCCCGCGTATGGGGCGCGCGGCGCGCAACACCTTGAACCTTGTATCTCCGGCAATCTCCCGCACGTCGGCAAATTTCTCGCCCAGCGCAATCTCGTAGGGCAGATGGCGGTTGGCCACCATCCACAAGGTTCCGGCAGAGGTCAGAATACGGGCCGCCGACGCAATAAAGCCGCGCCCCAATGCCGGGTCGGCGGTACGGCCTTTGTGAAACGGCGGGTTCATCACCACGGTGTTCACCGGGCCGGATGCTTTCCAGTCCAGCGCATCAGCCCAGTGGAACCGGGCGCGCGGGTCGGTGACATTGCGCCGGGCACAGGCCAGCGCAATGTGATCCGCCTCGATCAGATCAAGCGTTTCGATTTTGGCGTCATGCGTCAGCATCTTGGCCGAAAGATACCCCCACCCGGTCCCCAGATCGACCACATGCCGCCCCAACCGCTTTGGCAGGGTATCGACCAGCAATCTTGACGCCGGATCGATCGCATCGGCGGAAAACACACCCGGTGCGGTGTGATACCCGTCGGCCACCTGTTCTGCCGGGGCCTTCCAGTCGGTGAATTCATCGCCACCGGCATCAAACCAGAATATCCGCCCATGTGCCTTGGTCAGTTGCCCGCGTATGGCAACCCGTTTGCGAACATCTTTATATATACTGTCGATACCATCCGTTTTGTTGCCATCCACAATCACCAGTCCGTCACTGCACATGCAGGCGTCATGCACCATCGCGCGGGCCTGTGCCTTGGCGCGGGGCAGGCACACAATGGCAACAGAACAGGGCACATCACCGGGTGTGGCACTGTCTGTGATGCTATCTGTGACACAGTCAAATCCGGCCCGCTGAAAATGATCGTAATATGGCCAAAACGGCTGAACGATTTGCACACGGGATTGCGGCAGGGTGTAAAGGTCTGTTTCAGGTGTTGGCAACAACACCGATATACCGCCCGTTTCAGGCAGCACCAGATCGCCCGTTTTAAGGGCCAGCGTCAATCGGGGGGACACGGGGGCTATTCTTCCTTTTCCATCGTGCACTGAAGCGGGTGCTGATGACGGCGGGCAAAGTCCATGACCTGCCCGACCTTGGTTTCGGCAATCTCGTGGCTGAATACACCAACCACGGCGACGCCCTTTTTATGTACGGTCAGCATGATCTCGAACGCCTGCGCGTGGGTCATACCAAAAAACTGCTCAAGCACATGCACGACGAATTCCATCGGGGTATAGTCGTCATTCAGGATCAGCACCTTATACAGTGGCGGGCGCTTGGTCCTTGGGCGTGTCTCGATCAGAATCGAGGCATCGCCATCATCACCGGGCTTGTCAGCCATCATCTGGGTTTGAAACAGTTTCACGCAGGTTTGTCCGGTTCATATTCTGGTCAGGGTGCTGGCGATTATATAGCGTGTCCGCAGGATTAGAAAAGAGCAACCGGGCACAGGGGGCACCATGACAGACAAAGTAACAACAATCGGGTTCGATGCGGATGACACGCTTTGGCATAACGAACGGTTATTTCGCATCACGCAAGACAGGTTCGCCGCCCTGCTGGCCGATCACGCCGGCCCCGACCACCTGGCCGAACGGTTACTGGCCGCCGAACGGCGCAATCTGGGGCATTACGGGTTTGGGATTAAGGGGTTTGTGCTGTCGATGATCGAAACCGCCATCGAAGTCACCGACCAAAAGGTGCCCGCACGGGTGATTGCCGACCTGATGGAAGCGGGCCGCGAAATGCTGGCCAGCCCAATCGAGTTGTTGCCCCATGCCAAGGCGGCGGTTGAGGCCGCCGCAGGCACACACCGGGTGGTGCTGATCACCAAGGGCGATCTGCTGGATCAGGAACGCAAGCTGGCGCAATCCGGGCTGGGCGATATGTTTGATGGGGTCGAGATCGTGTCAGACAAGACCCCGGCCATTTATGCCGCAATCTTTGAACGGCATGGCGATGGGGCCGAACGGGCCATGATGGTGGGCAATTCGATGCGTTCAGACGTGGTGCCAATGATCAGGGCCGGCGGTTGGGGGGTTTACGTCCCACATGGAATGATCTGGGAAATCGAACGCGCAGACCCACCGCACGGATCACCGCGCTATCGCAACCTGACGGACCTTAGCGGGCTGGCGGCATTGTTGTCAGAGATCGGTTAGCGGCGCGATTGAACCGCATATTGTGGCGAACGCCCGATCCATATTTCGCCCCATTTTCGCCACAATCACTGATCTGGTAGGTGGGTGCCCCCTGCCCCCCATATATAGTCCCGATGCGCCTGTGTGAAATGAACAACAGCACGCACGCTACGGGTTTATTTTGAAAATCTCATATGCTAGATTTTCCTTAATAATTAGCCAGTCGGAAAACCGGCGGCACGAGGCAGACAGAGGCAAAATTTATGCAGGTTCGGCGTATCCGGCCGGCCCGTTTAGGGCTGTATATATTAACGATAATCTGGCTATGTGTGTTGGTGCCGCTTAGCGCGGCAGCGGCCCCCTATGCGGCGCTGGTCATTGATGCCCGCACAGGCGAGGTGCTGCATTCGCGTAATGCCGACACCCGCCTGCATCCGGCATCCCTGACCAAGATGATGACGCTTTACATTGCCTTCGAGGCCATAAGAAACGGCGAAATCACCCTGAACACCAAGGTCAGCATCTCACGCCACGCGGCATCTGAACCCCCTTCCAAGCTGGGCCTGAAAAGTGGTCAGCGGATTGCCTTTCGTTATCTGATCCGGGCCGCTGCGGTTAAGTCGGCCAATGATGCAGCCACCGCCATCGGCGAAGCGATCAGCGGCTCCGAGGCCGCCTTTGCCCGGCGCATGACCCGCACCGCCAAGGCGCTGGGAATGAGCCGCACCACATTCAAGAACGCCCATGGCCTGACCGAAACCGGGCATATGTCGACCGCGCGTGACATGACCAATCTGGGGCGTCATATGCTTTATGATTACCCGCAGTATTACAATCTGTTTTCGCGGACCTCGACCAATGCCGGGGTCAGGATGGTCAACAACACCAACCGCCGCCTTCTGGGGGCCTATCGTGGGGCCGACGGGATCAAGACGGGTTATACCCGTGCGGCAGGTTTCAACCTTGTGGCCTCGGCGCAACGGGGCAACGAACGGGTGATTGCCACGGTATTTGGCGGCAAATCCAGCACATCGCGCAATGCCAGGGTGGCTGAGCTACTTGACCTTGGCTTTCGCCGTGCGCCATCCCGCGCCCCGATCCGCAAACCAGCGCGACCCAACTATGCCGGAACCGGCAAGGCCCCTGCCCCAAAAACGATTGTTGTGGCCGGTGCCCCGAAAAAAAGCCTGCGACCAAAGGCGCGGCCGTCAAATGCACTGGTGTTGGTGGCAGCGACGGCAGCGGGCGATCAGGCGAAACTTCAGGCTGGCATATCGGCAGCCGTCGCAGCGCTTGCCGCCAGCGGGGCCAGCGATTCGGCGGCGACCCCTTCGGCCAAATCTACTGTCACGCCCCCTGCCCCATCCCGTCGCCGGCCTGCGGCACGGCCGGAAAACCTGATACTGGCCAGCGTCAAAACCCCGGAAACCCCCAAGCCACAGCAAGAGGTGGTCACACGTCTGTCCACCTCTGGCAGCCAGCACTGGGGTATCAATATCGGTCGCTATAACAGCCGCTATCAGGCCGAAAAGATACTGCTGCGCACGGCGCTTGCGGAAATGTCGACGCTGGATGGCAGCCTGCGCAAGGTGGTTCAGTCCAAACGTGGGTTTGAGGCCAATTTCATGGGCATGACACGGGAAACGGCCGATCTGGCCTGTCGCCGGCTTAAGGCGCGTAACGTACCCTGTTCAACAATCGGGCCATCCTAAGCCACCCACAAACACCAATACCGCGAACATGCGACACCCTTGGTTTATGGCTTGGGGTGATCATCCCATTCATCCGACAGGATGCGCCGGCTGTCGCCTTCGGGGTCATCATACTGATTGGACCTGACGGTATAGACAAACGCCAGCAGGCCCACGGCCCCAAGGATCAGGGAAACCGGGATCAGATATACCAGAACATCCATCCATTCACCTCAGTCGCAATGCGTTCAGCGACACCGTAATCGACGAGGCAGACATGGCCAATGCGGCAATCAGCGGTGTGGCCAACCCGGCCACCGCCAACGGCACCGCAATCAGGTTGTAAACCGTGGCAATCTGAAAATTCTCGCGGATACGCCGGGTCGCCCGCCGGGCAGTTTCACACGATTCGGCAATTGGCGACATATCCTGACCCAACAGAACAATATCCGACGCAACCCGTGCCGCATCCAGTGCTGACGCGGGCGAGATCGACACATGCGCCGCCCTTAGCGCCGCCGTATCATTCAGCCCGTCCCCAACCATCAGCACCTTGTGGCCCTGTTCGCCCAGTTCGGTGATTCGCGCCACCTTGTCACCCGGCAACGCCCCGGCCACCCAGTCGGCAATTCCCAACCGGTCTGCCAGTGCCTTGACCGCAGGCCGGGTGTCGCCTGACATCATCAACACGCACTTGCCTGCCTGCTGCAAGGCCTGCACCGTTTCGGCGGCACCGGGGCGCAACGCATCGGTGAAACGAAACGCTGCTGGCGCATCATCGCCAATCGCCAGCCATGCCGCCGTTTGCGTCCCCTGATCCGCGCCAACCCATGTGGCGCGCCCCAGTCGGACCAACCGGCCCTGACACTGACCTTGCGTGCCATAGCCCGGTTGTTCAGCGATATCGTCCACCTGCGCCGGTTCGATTCCCTGCGCCAATGCGGCCTTGCGCAGCGACATGGCCAGCGGGTGCGACGAGGCCTGCGCCAGCGCCAGTGCAACCCCCAGATCAGCCTGTGAAAAGTCGTCCAGATTGGTCAGTTCCGGCGTGCCTGCCGTCAGCGTTCCGGTCTTGTCAAAAACCACTGTATCCACCTCGGCCAACCGCTCGAGCGCGGTGGCGTCCTTGATCAGCATACCGCGCCGGAACAACCGCCCGGACGCCGCCGTGGTCACCGCAGGCACCGCCAGCCCCAGCGCACAGGGACAGGTGATAATCAGCACGGCAGCGGCGATATTCAGCGCCACCCGCACATCGCCGGACCACAAGAACCAGCCAACAAAGCTAAGCGCGGACAGGATATGCACCCCCGGCGCATAAAGCCGCGCGGCCCGGTCCGCCAACGAGGTATAGCGCGAGCGCCCCGACTCGGCGATGGCCACCAGATCGGCCATGCGGTGCAGCGATGTATCCTGGCCCACTGCCGTGGCGCGGATGGTCAGCGGGCCGGTCAGGTTGACCTCGCCTGCGCTGACGGCCAGCCCTGGCTCGGCAAATACCGGCAATGTTTCACCCGTCAGCAACGACCGGTCCAGTTCTGATCGCCCCGAGACAACCTGCCCGTCAACCGGCATCCGCCCGCCGGGGCGCACCAGCACCAGATCACCCACCGACAGGTCGGCCACCGCCACCTCGGTTTCGGCCCCGTCGTCCGTCAACCGGATGGCGCGCGGCACCTCAAGGGCGGCCAGTTCCGCGGCGGCAGAGCGGGCGATGGCGCGGGTGCGGAAATCAAGATAGCGGCCCGCCAGAAGAAAGAAGGTCAGCGCCAGTGCCGCATCAAAATAGGCATGTTCCCCCGACAGCGACGTTTCCCAAAGCGAGGTGATCAGCGCCAGCACAATGGCCAGTGTGATCGGCACGTCCATATTCAGCCGCCCCACCGAAAGCGCGCCCCAGGCGCTGCGGAAAAACGGTTGCGCGGCAAAGGCGATGGCCGGAATGGCGATGCCCGCCGAAATCCAGTGGAACAGATCACGGGTGGCATCCGTGGCCCCGGACCACACCGATACCGACAACAACATGACGTTCATCATGGCAAACCCTGCCACCGCCAACCGCATCAGCAATTCACGCCCGGCCCTGTCCGCCCCTGTCATGGTCAAGGTGCCGGGGTCCAGTTCGTGTGCCTCATAACCCAAACCTTCCAACACCGGAATCAGGTCCGTCGCCTGCAGGTCCGGCCCCGCCGTGATCATCGCCCGCTTTAGCGTCAGGTTGACCCTTGCATCATGCACGCCGGGATGGGCGTTCAGCCCCCGTTCGACCGCCGAAATGCAGCCCTGACAGTGAATCGTTGGCAGGGACAGGGCGATCCGGGCATCCTTGACCTCTTGTTCCACCCCTGTATCCGGCATGGCCACACAACCGGGGCAGACGGCAATCGGGGGGGAATGGGGGTGCGTGCTCACCTGTGTCAGCCTGTAACGTGCAGGATAACCCGCTGGACAAATTCGGTCCCGTCCCCGGCCCGTGCGACCATGCGGATATTCCAGTTGCCGGGGGCCAGTTCGGCCGGGGCCACATAGGCGGTGCCGTCAAACGTGAAATCCGGCGTCATGTCGTCCTGAATGTGGGTCGCGCGCCCCAGCGTGGCGTTCAACTCTGCAACCTGGATCGGTGCGCCGGATGCGTCCGTAATCGACAAGACCACCAACCCGCCACTTGCGCGGGCTGTCACGGTCCAGCCCAGTGCCTCTTGTGCTGTGCGGCGTTCGTCAAAGTTTTGCGAGGCGACATAGGAATTCCCGACTTCCAGCCCCGGAAAGGTCCGCACGGCGCTGACAGCCATTATGATATTCACCCCGATGATGATCGAAAAGGTGCCCACGAACACCATGGCGGCGTGGCGACCTGTGAATTCGCGTTCCTTCATCACCTATTTTCCCCTGCCGTTAAAGGTTGTGTCCCGGTACGCCCGTTCACCATTGCTCAGATCTTCGATCCAGAAACGAAAACCGGTCGCCTTGGCCCCGGATGCGTCAGAGCCACGCGGCGAGACGACATAAACCCGTTGCAACAGCGCCGTGTCAGCCGGAACCGGAACGGAATCATAGGGTGTCCCCTCTAACTGGATTCGCAAGGTCGGATCACCGGTAAGCGACAGGCGGAACGGGCGTTCTTCGCCGTTCTTGTTGCGCAGGCGCACGTCATAGGTATTGCGGATAGATCCATCCGACAGAACGACAAAGGTCGGATTTCGGATCGGGGCCACAGTCATTTCGATGTCGGCCCGGATGAACAGGGCAAAAACCAGCCCAACCCCCACCAGCGACCACAGCACCGTATACATGATGGTGCGCGGGCGCATTACGTGCGCCCATACTTTGCGGGGGGCTTTGCCGGCGCGCTCGTTCTCTTCGTCACCCAGCGCGAGATAGTCGATCAATCCGCGCGGCTTGCCGATCCGCTCCATGATCTCGTCGCAGGCATCGATACACAAGGCACAGGTGATACATTCCAGTTGCTGGCCATCGCGGATATCGATGCCGACAGGGCAGACATTGACGCAGGCCATGCAGTCGATGCAATCGCCCGCACCCTGGTCATTCGCCTTTTGGCGCAGCTTGCCACGGGGTTCCCCGCGCCAGTCACGATAGCCGACGGTCAGGGTTTCCTCGTCCATCATCGCCGCCTGAATACGTGGCCAGGGGCAGGCATAGATACATATCTGTTCGCGCGCGAACCCGCCAAAGAGGAAGGTAAAGAAGGTCAGAAGCGCCACGGTAATATAGGCCGCCGGATGTGCATTTCCGGTGATCATATCAACCAACAGCGTCGGCGCATCGGCAAAATAGAACACCCACGCCCCGCCCGTGGCCAGCCCGATCAGCAACCAGACAATCCATTTCGTCACCCGCAGGCGCACCTTGCGGAAATCCAGCTTTTTCTGCCGGTGCAGGCGCAGTCGCGCGTTACGATCACCTTCGATCCAGCATTCGACCAGAATGAAAAGGTCGGTCCACACCGTCTGTGGGCAGGCATAGCCACACCACACCCGGCCCAGCGCCGAGGTGAACAGGAACAGGCCCAGCCCGGCCATGATCAGTAATCCGGCGACAAAATAGAATTCATGTGGCCAGATTTCGATCCAGAAGAAATAGAACCGCCGATTGGCCAGATCCAACAGCAACGCCTGATCGGGCAGGCTGGGCCCGCGGTCCCAGCGAATCCACGGCAACAGGTAATAGATACCCAGCATCCCCGCCAAAAGGCCCCACTTGAGATTTCGGAACCTGCCGGATACGCGTTTGGGGAAAATCGGTTCCCTGGCGGCGTAAAGGTTCGGGGAAGGATCTGTTTCGCTCACGGAATCACTCCGGGTTGATTGCGGGGTCTGCGCCGTTGTCACAGGTATCGCGTATGCAATCTTTGACATGTGTCAAAAAGAACATTATAGAAATATCTTTTCGCCATGCCCAACTTTGGCGGCACGAAACCGATTTTAGTAAGTGTACCATACAGATGATCCGCCCACCAGATTCTGGCAGGCGGATCAGGGCAGGCCCGATGGCCTGTTGTTTAAAATTGGCGCCGGCTTTTCAGGAAACGCGCGAACAGATCGAAAAGCCGACGCCTGACCTTCAGGCTACCGATGGCAACCCAAAGGTGTCTCTGGGTCCGTTATTCGCCCCCACCCAACTGGTGAACATAAAGGGAAACGGCGCGAACCTGTGCTTCGCTCAGGCGTTGGTTCCAACTGGGCATGACACCATAGCGGGCATTGCTTACGGTCTCGCTCAGCGTTGCGTAATCACCACCATAAAGCCAGATGGCGTCGGTCAGGTTCGGTGCCCCCTGTTCCCGGTCGCCGGTGCCGTCTTCTGCATGGCAGGCCGAACAGTTGTCTTCATAGATCACGCTACCCGCCGCAACCTGTGACGCATCCTGTGCGTCGCCCGACAGGGACATGACAAAGTTGACAACCTGGTCGATCTCAGCGCCCTCAAGCAGTTCATCACGGCCAAAGGCGGGCATCTCGGAATAACGGGCATCGTCGTCATCATCGTTACGGATACCGTGCGAAACCGTCGTATGGATGGCTTCGATATCGCCCCCCCACAGCCAGTCATCATCCAGCAGGTTGGGATACCCCTTGGCGCCGGCAGCACCCGAACCATGGCACTGGGCACACCACGTCTTGAACACCGCAGCGCCCGAGGACACGGCAAAGCTGTTCAGGTTACCATCGGCGGAAATCTGGGTCAGTTCAGTCGAGGCAAGCCGGGCATTGATCTCTGCGTTGGCCTCTTGCACCGCAGCAATGTCAGCGGCCACATCGCCCCGTGTGGACCAGCCCAAAAGCCCCGGCGTCGCGCGGGTTAGCATAGGCCAGGCCGGATAGGCGATTGCATAACCAATGGCCCAGATGATGCAGATATACAGGGTCCACAACCACCAGCGCGGCAGCGGATTGTTGAACTCTTCGATACCATCCCAGACGTGACCGGTGGTTTCCGGATCGCCCTTTTGTTTTTCTGGTGTTTTGCTCATTGCCCTGCCTCCTTGGACGTGGCGGGTTTGTCATCATGCCGGAACGGGATGTTGGCCGTATCAAGGTATTGCTTTGTGCTGCCGGGCCGGAACACCCAAAAGATGATCCCGACAAAGAAGGCGAACAGCGCCACCAGCATCCAGCTGTCTGCGAGTTGCCGCAGAAATGTGTATTCTTCCATTACACGTCCCCCTAGCGGCTTGCGTCAGGCGTGAAGGTCGAGAAATCAACCAACGTGCCCAGCATTTGCAGATACGCAACCAGCGCGTCGGCCTCTGAAATGCCCGGCTGACCGTCGAAATTGCGCACCTGTGCGCCCGGATACCGTGCCAGCATGGCGTCAGAATCGCCATCGGGGTCGGCCTGTACCAGGAAATCGGCCGCGGCGTTTTCGATCATCGCGTCGTCATAGGGCACACCGACCAGCCGGTGCGTTTCCATCAACTCCACCATGTAGTCCGGGTTGATCATCTTGTTTTCAAGAAAACCATATTTCGGCATCACAGATTCCGGAACAACCGACTGAGGGTCACGCAGATGGTCGATATGCCATTCGTCAGAATAGCGCCCGCCAACCCTGGCCAGATCCGGCCCGGTTCGCTTTGACCCCCATTGGAACGGGTGATCATACATCGATTCAGCCGCCAGCGAATAATGGCCATAGCGCTCTACCTCGTCGCGCATGGGGCGGATCATCTGGCTGTGGCAGACATAACACCCCTCGCGGACATAAATGTCACGCCCGGTCAGTTCCAGTGGTGAATAGGGGCGCATCCCCTCGACCTTTTCGATGGTGTTTTCCAGCCAGAACAGCGGCGTGATCTGCACCAGACCGCCAATCGTCACGACAAGAAAGCTAAGCACCAGCAGAAGGGTGGCGTTGGTTTCAATGATCTTATGCTTGTCTAAGATAGCCATTTTTTCAGCCCTCCTTATTCAGCCGGGACTGCGACGGTCAGGCTGGCCTCTTTGGCCGGTGCCCGTCGTACAGTCATCCACAGGTTATAACACATGATGATCCCGCCCGAGAGGAACATAAGCCCCCCCAGCCCGCGCACCACATACATCGGATATTTGGCGGCCACGGTGTCGGCGAACGAGTTCACCAGGAATCCGTTTGCATCCACTTCGCGCCACATCAGGCCTTCCATGATACCGGTCACCCACATCGACGAGGCGTAAAGAACGATACCGATAGTGGCCAGCCAGAAGTGCCAGGACACCAGCGAGAGGCTGTAAAGACGCTCGCGCTTCCACAGGACCGGCACCAGATAGTACAGCGCACCAAAGGTGATCATACCATTCCAGCCCAGCGCACCGGAATGCACATGGCCAATGGTCCAGTCGGTGTAATGCGACAGTGAATTCACCGCGCGAATTGACATCATCGGGCCTTCGAATGTGGACATGCCGTAAAAGCCGACCGAGATTACCATCATGCGGATAACCGGGTCTGTACGCAGCTTGTCCCAGGCACCCGACAGGGTCATCAGGCCGTTGATCATGCCACCCCAACTGGGCATCCACAGCACGATCGAGAACACCATGCCAAGGGTCGTCGCCCAGTCGGGCAGCGCGGTATAGTGCAGATGGTGCGGACCGGCCCAGATATAAAGAAAGATCAGCGCCCAGAAGTGGATGATCGACAGTTTATAGCTGAACACCGGGCGTTCGGCCTGTTTCGGGATGAAATAGTACATCATGCCCAGGAACCCGGCGGTCAGGAAAAAGCCCACGGCGTTGTGGCCATACCACCACTGCACCATGGCATCCTGCACACCCGAGAACACCTGAACCGACTTGGAACCCCAGATCGAAACCGGGATCGACAGGTTGTTGAACACGTGCAGCATCGCAACAGTGACAATGAAGGACAGGTAGAACCAGTTGGCCACATAGATATGCGGCTCTTTGCGCTTGATCAGCGTGCCAAGGAACACCGCCAGATAGGCCAGCCAGACAATCGTCAGCCACAGGTCAACATGCCATTCGGGTTCTGCGTATTCCTTGGACTGGGTCGCACCCAGCACATAGCCGGTGGCCGCCAGAACGATGAACAACTGATAGCCCCAGAACACGAACCACGCCAGATTGCCGCCCCAAAGGCGCGCCGCGCAGGTGCGCTGAACCACATAAAAGGACGTGGCAATCAGGGCATTACCCCCAAACGCAAAAATCACCGCGGATGTGTGCAGCGGGCGCAGACGCCCGAAATTGCCATACCCTTGCAGGAATTCGAAATTGAGATACGGAAAAGCCAGCTGAAAGGCGATCACAACGCCAACCAGAAATCCGATCACACCCCAAAAAGAGGTGGCGATCACGCCAGCGCGCACCACACTGTCAAAGTATTCGTTTTCAACAGATCCGGCGGCAATGGGCGTATCCATGCGACGTAAGGTGCGGATAAACAGCCCCATCGAGACACCCGTCACGATAATTGCATGTACAAGATAAGCCGTATCGCGCGCGAAATTGATTGCCATCATCGCAAACAGCGCGACCAGACCAAGCACGATAAGCTTGATGTAATTCGACATTTTCAGTCCCTTTGTCATGTCCTCGCGCGATTCTTAATGCCGCGCCGGTTAAATTCAGACTTGCGTCCCTGATGCAAAACCAACAGCTTTCTCGCTTTGATCTGCATCAAGACGCACCCGCCATTTGTGTGACAGGCATCGAAGTAGTTTAGGTGGTCGCCCCAATCGCGATCATAAGGCGCTAAATTGACGAGGTCCTAATGGCTTATAAGTCGCTGTTGACAGTTCTCACAGACCTAAAAATTGCAGATACACCCCTGCGGCAACTTATTGCACTGGCCGAGGCACAGGATGCCCACGCCGAGGCCCTGTGCCTGGGCGTTGACCGAACGCAAACCGGGTATTATTATGCCGGGGCCAATGCGATGGTTTTGCAGGAAACTTTGACCCGCGCCCATACCGAAGCGGCAGAAATTCTGGAAATGGCCAACGATGTTCTGGGCCGCTCTGGGACCCGCTGGGCCGCCGAGGACGGGATTGCACAAATCTCTGATCTGGGACGGCATGTGGCGCATAGGGCACGGTTTTCCGATCTGGTGATCCTTCCGCGCCCTTACGGACCAAACCGGGGCTCTGAAGTGGAACCCGTGGTCGAGGCCGCCTTGTTCGAAGGGCACGCCCCGGTTCTGGTTGTGCCGGATGAATACACACCACAAGGGCGGCCAAAGACCATAATGGTCGCCTGGAATGAAAGCGTCGAATCAATGACTGCCATTCGTCAGGCCCTGCCGTTCCTTCAGGCGGCTGATCTTGTACGGATCGTGGTCATCGACCCACCCACCCACGGGCCTGAGCGGTCGGACCCCGGTGGGCTGTTGTCGCAGATGCTGGCACGTCACGATGTGCGCTGCGAAATCGATGTGCTGAGCAAGACACTGACACGGGTGTCGGACGTTCTGAACCGCCACGCGGTTGATACGGATTCTGACATGATCGTTATGGGCGCATATGGCCATTCGCGTTTCCGCGAGGCAATTCTGGGTGGGGCCACCCGTAACATGCTGGAAAAAGCTGCCGTGCCGGTGTTCATGGCCCATTAGGGCCTGACCTCAGGGCGGCGCAGACCGCCCTGACCTGACCCCGTTGCGTCAGACCAGATAACCACCATCGCTGTCGTCGCCGGCCTCTTCCATCAGGCGCCCCATGTCGGGCACCGTCACGTGGCGTTTGCCTTCCAGTTCAATCACCCCATCCCTTTTCAGGGCTGAAATCTGGCGGCTGACCGTTTCCAGCGTCAGGCCCAGGTAATCGGCCATCGCCTCGCGGGTCAGGGGCAAATCAAAGATCATCGGCCCAATCAGCCCTTTGGG
>DAOUPC010000253.1 GCA_030626365.1 Paracoccaceae bacterium | reverse complement strand
CGTGACAATTCGGTAAACCCTTCAGTCAAGGTTGAAATCCGATTGTTTGTGTCAGAAATTGTTCCATTCAGTAACGCAATGCTTGAATTCAAGGCGTCCATACTGACAGTAAGAGCGGAAGTTTGGGTGTTGAGGCCACGATCAAGCGTCGCATTCATGGCATTGATGCTCGTGTTTAGTGATTGGCTCATGGTGATGATGGCGACGTCCAAACCTTTCGCACGTTTTTCAACAATATAATTGGCTACGGCAAGGGTGGTGCCGGCAGTCGACAGAGCTGTCGCAGCCATCCAGCCAAACCTTACCCAGTTCGAAATAGGTTGTCTTGGAACAGGATCATTTGCCTCATTATCTGTCATGTCACTCTCCAATAATCTCTCGAATATATATCCACCCACGTTAACGCGGACTTACACCAGCGATCAATTAAGGATTTTCACGGGGTTTTGTGGAAACTTTCCACCTCAGCCGACCCGCCGCCCGCCGATCCACACATCTGCCACCGCCCGGTCATCGCCCATCATGATAGTCGGAAACACCGCCTGCCAAATATCGCCTGCCCGGGCTGATCGCTGGGCAATGGCGGGTGTCGAGGCCAGATCCAGAACCACCAGATCGCCCTCCAGTCCCGGCGCAATGTTGCCAATCAGATCGCCCATGTGCAACGCGCCGGCGGACCCGGCCGTGGCCAGCCAGATCAACTGCGCCGGGTGCAGCGCCGTGCCCCGCAACTGTGCCACCTCATAGGCCGCCGCCATGGTCCGCAGCATTGAAAACGACGACCCCCCGCCGGTATCGGTGGCCAGCCCGATCCGCTGGCCTGCCGCCATCAGCCCGGCCATGTCAAACAACCCGGACCCGATGAATGTATTTGATGTCGGGCAATGCACCACGGCCCCGCCCACCTCGCGCAGCCGGTCCTTTTCGCGTGCCTCAAGGTGGATTGCGTGCCCGTAAAGCCCGCGTTCCCCCAGCAGGCCGTGCGCCTCGTAGGTGTCCAGATAATCGCGCGCGGACGGGAACAGGCCCTGCACCCATTCGATCTCGTCTGTTTGTTCGCTCAGATGGGTCTGCATCAGGCAATCGGGGTGCTCGGCCCAAAGCGCGCCCAGCGCCTCAAGCTGCTCTGGCGTTGAGGTGGGCGAAAACCGTGGCGTGATCGCATAGCTCAGCCGCCCAACCCCGTGCCACCGCTGCAAAAGGTCGCGACTTTGGTCATAGGCGGATTGCGCGCTGTCGCGCAGCCCCTCTGGCGCGTTCCGGTCCATACAGGTCTTGCCCGCCACCACCCTTTGTCCGCGCCTTTGGGCCTCGGCAAAGAAGGCATCGGTGCTTTCGGGGTGAATGGTGCAGAAACTACACATGGTGGTGGTGCCGTTGGCGGCTGTCAGGTCCAGATAACGCGCCGCAATGTCAGTGGCATAGCCGATATCCCCGAATTTCATCTCTTCGGGAAAGGTATAAAGGTTCAGCCAGTCGATCAGCCGCTTGCCCCAACTGGCGATCATTGCCGTTTGCGGATAATGCACATGCGCATCGACAAACCCGGCAAGGATCAGCCGGTTGGCATAATCAACCACCTCTGCCTGCGGATAGGCGGCGCGCAGCGTGTCGAACGCGCCGACATCGCCAATCCGGCCATCCCGCAGCACCAGCGCCTCGTCAAGGCGCGTGGCGTCCTGCGCCGGCACTTCGAACGGCGAGGCGGTAAAGGACAGAACCTGCCCCTTCAGGATGTTATCGCCTGTCATATGCCCGTTTCCCTGTGCTGTCCTGTGTGCTGTCTTGCGTTGCAAAGCCATGTTAGCTGGCCATGCTCTTGCGGTAAATTGTGCCATTTTCATTGTTTTTCACCAGCAGCTTCTTTTATTTTCGCCGATATGCGTTTTATCTGGGAAAAGTGCATCGTGGCGTTTCCGCCCTTGGGCTGAATCCCGGTTCAGGTTAAACGCAGAGTGCGTTTGCGGCCAATCGCACAGGGGACAGCCATGAAAACACCAACTGAACAGCCAGAAACCGACCCGACCGGCGACGACTATCTGCTGGACCGGCGCGCGGTTGCCGCGATCCTTTCGGCGGTCGATGCCCGGGATCAGGACCGTCTGTCCGAATTGATGGAACCGCTGCACGCCGCCGACATCGCCGACCTGCTAGAACAGATCAACGCGGCGGACCGGGCCAGGCTGATCCGCCTTTACGGGCGGGCCTTTGACGGCGAAATCCTGACCGAGCTTGAAGAAGGCGTGCGGGGGAAAGTCATCGACATCCTGACCCCCCAGGTGCTTGCCGATGCGGTGCGCGATCTGGAAAGCGACGATGTGGTCGACCTTGTCGAGGACCTGCAGGAACCCCAGCAAGAGGCGATCCTTGAGGTGCTGGAAGACGCCGACCGGGTCGCGGTGGAACAGGCGCTGGCCTATCCGGAACAGTCAGCCGGACGCCTGATGCAGCGCGAAGTGGTGATGGCCCCGGCCCATTGGAACGTCGGTGCCGCAATTGATTTCATGCGCGAATCAGAAATGCTGCCGGAACAGTTTTATCATGTGATCCTGGTTAACCCCCGCCTGCATCCTGTCGGCAACGTGACCTTGGGCAAAATCATGAGTTCACGCCGCGAAGTCCCGCTTGTGGATATCACCGAGGACGTGTTTCAGGTTATCCCGGCCACCCAGGACGAAGAGGATGTGGCGTATGCGTTCAACCAGTACCACCTGATTTCGGCCCCCGTGGTGGACCCGGAAGGGCGCCTGGTTGGCATGATAACCATCGATGACGCGATGGTGGTGCTGGATGAAGAACACGAAGAAGACATCCTGCGACTGGCCGGTGTCGGCGAGGAAAGTTCGTTGTCGGACACGGTTGTCGCGACCAGCAAGCGGCGCCTGCCGTGGCTGGGGGTCAACATGGTGTCGGCGATCTGCGCCTCGCTGGTCATTTCACAGTTCGAAGACACGATTTCCGCGTTCATTTCGCTGGCCATCCTGATGCCGATCGTTGCCTCGATGGGGGGCAATGCCGGCACCCAGTCGCTGACGGTGGCGGTGCGGGCGCTGGCAACCAGGGATTTGACCAGCGCAAATGCCTGGCGGGTTATCCGACGCGAGGTGTTTGTGGGGCTGCTGAACGGGCTGGTGTTTGCCACGGTTCTGGGGCTGGTGGGGATGTTCTGGTTTGATTCCGCCTTGTTGGGCGGGGTGATTGGCGCGGCCCTGATCATCAATATGATCATCGCGGGGTTCGCCGGTACGGTGGTGCCTGTGGTGCTTGAAAAGTTAGAGATTGACCCGGCTCTTGCGTCGGGCACTTTCGTGACCACGACAACGGATGTCATGGGCTTTTTCATATTTCTTGGACTTGCCAGCGTGGTGTTGACATGAACGATTTACCCGCCGCCAAGGCCGCCGCCCGCCGGGCGGCCTCTGAGCGCCGCAAAGTGGCCCATGCGGGCGTGCCCCCCGGTCATGCGGGCCTGCTTTGCGAGGTTCTGGCGGGGCATCGCGGCGTTGTGGTGTCGGGCTATATGCCGATGCGCACCGAAATTGACCCGTTGTCAGCCATGGCCGAGGCCGCCGCGCATGGCCCCGTGTGTGTCCCGGTGATCCAGGGCGCAAAATGCCCCCTGGCGTTTTCGCGGTGGGAACCGGGGGCCATGATGAAAGAGGGGGCGTTTGGCGCAATGATCCCGGTGCAACAGGATTTTATCGCCCCTGAAATTCTGATCATACCGCTGCTGGCTTTTGACGCTGCTGGCGGGCGTCTGGGGTACGGGGGCGGGTTTTACGACCGCACACTTGAGAGGTTGCGCGCGAATCATCCCATACTTGCCATTGGTTTCGCCTATGAGGCACAGCAGGCTGATGATCTGCCGCTGGAACCGACCGATCAACCACTGGACATGATCGTGACGGAACGCCGTATTCTTGATCTTGGGGCGCACTGAATAACCGACGTTCGGGCATTTCTTCAAACCACATGGGGCGTTTTTGGCACCCCTTACCGGGGTG
>DAOUPC010000292.1 GCA_030626365.1 Paracoccaceae bacterium | reverse complement strand
CCGCGCCGCGCGGGGGGGCGATGCGCGCCAACCGTCACCGTAACGGTCAGGGTCGTGGGCAGGTCCGCGCCCTTGATCGTATCACGCCGACGCCGGTCAACCACCGCATAGGGCAGCGAAAACAGCAGGTCACGCGGGGCCTCTATCTCTATCTGGCCCAGCAGCTTTGCGGTTTTCGGCCCCACGGCATCCAGTGTCTCAAGCCCCGCAAAAAGCGGGAAAAGCTGTTCCGGGCGCCCTGTCATGTGGCCCCGATCAGGGCCAGCCAGCCATCTTCGTCCAGTGTTTCAATGCCCAGTTCCCTGGCCTTTTTCGCCTTGGACCCGGCCCCCGGCCCGGCCACCAGAAGGTCGGTTTTGGCGCTGACCGACCCCGACACCTTGGCCCCCAGGGATTCGGCCCGTGCCTTGGCCTCGGCCCGGCTCATCTTTTCCAGCGTGCCGGTAAAGACCACGGTTTTGCCAGCCACCGGGCTGCCATCGGTATCAGGTCTTTGCGCCGCCTCTATCTGCAAATGCTCCACCAACCGATTAATCGAGGCGCGCTCATTTTCCTGGGCAAAGGCCGTGACCAGCGAGGTCGCCATCACCGCACCGACCCCGTCTATGCCAATCAATTCCTCCCATTGCGCACCCTCACCGGTGGCCTTCGGCATTGCGGCCACAAACGCCAGCCATGTACCATAATGCAGGGCCAGCATGTTTGACCCCGCCTCGCCCACATGGCGAATCCCCAGCGCGAAAATCAGCCGGCCCAGCGGAATGCGACGTTTGTCATCAATAGCATCAAACAGGTTAAGGGCAGATTTATCGCCCCAGCCTTCGCGGTTTTTCAACTGTTGCAGGCCCGTAGCGAACCGATCCTTAAGCGTGAAAATATCCGCCGGTTCGCTGATCCAATCATCCTTGTAAAACTGTTCGACCTGTTTGGCCCCCAGTCCGTCAATGTCGAACGCCCCGCGCGAAACGAAATGTTTCAGTTTTTCAACCGCTTGCGCCGGGCAGATCATCCCCCCCGAACAACGGCGCACGGCGTCGCCTTCTTCGCGGATCGCATCACTTTGGCATTTCGGGCAGATCTTTGGAAAAACGTAGGGCACCGCAGAATCGGGCCGTTTTCCCATATCCACATCGGCAATTTTCGGAATCACATCGCCGGCGCGGTAAACCTGTACCCAGTCGCCCACCCTGATGTCCTTGCCATCACGAATCGTTGTGCCGGTTGCATCGCGCCCGGTGATATAATCCTCGTTATGCAGGGTCGCATTGGACACCACCACACCGCCCACCGTGACCGGGGCCAGTCGCGCCACCGGGCTAAGCGCCCCGGTGCGACCCACCTGAATGTCGATGGATTCCAACCGCGTCCAGGCCAGTTCGGCAGGGAATTTATGGGCAATCGCCCAACGCGGCGTAGTCGATCGAAACCCCAGCCGTTCCTGTAGGGCAAGATCGTTCACCTTATAAACCACCCCGTCGATATCATAGCCAAGCGTGGCGCGCCGGGCCTCGATCCCGCGGTAATGGGCAATCATCTGGTCCGGTCCATCGCAAAGCGCGGTCAGCGGGTTAACACAAAACCCCAGCGCCGCCAGCCGGTCGATGGCCTTTAGTTGCGTTTGTGCAATGGGTTCTGATATTTCACCCCATGCATAGGCGAAGAATCGCAAAGGTCGCGCGCGGGTGATTGTCGCGTCAAGCTGGCGCAACGACCCGGCGGCGGCGTTGCGCGGATTGGCAAAGGGTTTATTACCCGCCTTGATCTGCGCCTTGTTCAGGGCGGTGAAATCAGCATGGCTCATGTAAACTTCGCCGCGCACCTCAAGCACCGCGGGGGCGTTTTCCAAAACCTGCGGGATGTCGCGGATCGTGCGCGCATTGGCGGTTACATTTTCACCCACCGCACCGTCGCCACGGGTGGCCGCCTGTACCAGTTGCCCGTGTTCATAGCAGATAGACAATGACAGCCCGTCAATCTTGGGTTCCGCCGTGTATTGCAGCGATGCCTTGGCATCCAACCCCAGAAATTTGCGGATACTGGTATCAAAGGCGCCAACATCGGCATCCTCAAACGCATTGCCAAGTGATAACATCCGCACTGCATGGGGAACCTTGGAAAACCCATCCTGCGCACGGGAACCGACCTGTTCAGACGGGCTGTCGGGGCGCTTGAGGTCAGGAAAATGCGCCTCTATCCCGGCATTGCGCCGCTTCAGCTGATCATAATCCGCATCCGACATCTCGGGCGCATCCGCCCCATGATAGGCCGAGTTGGCGCGCGCCAGAATACCGGCCAACTGCGCCAGCTCTTGTCGCGCCTGCGCTTTGGTAAGCTCTTTGATATTGATCGGCTCTGTCACAGCATTGCCCCACACCTGCCCTGAAACAAGTGATAGGGCCCGGCGCGCGGCGGGTCCAGAGCCCCAAGGCACAGTATTTACCCCACCCCCGGGCGATCCGCTTAGCTGTTTATCCGGTCTCGGCCATCAAACGGCCCGCGTGTCAGGCCCCGACCGCGATTCGGGTGTTGGTGTCCAACTGCTCGGGTTGCGGTTCGCGCAGCACATAACCACGCCCCCAGACCGTTTCGATATAATTCTCGCCGCCCGTTGCGGGGCTTAGTTTTTTGCGCAGCTTGCAGATGAACACATCGATGATCTTTAGTTCGGGTTCGTCCATGCCACCGTAAAGATGGTTAAGGAACATTTCCTTGGTCAGCGTCGTGCCCTTTCGCAGGCTCAGCAGCTCCAGCATCTGGTATTCCTTGCCGGTCAGATGCACCGGCTGTGTGT
>DAOUPC010000194.1 GCA_030626365.1 Paracoccaceae bacterium | reverse complement strand
GGCCGGGTTGGTCGGCTGGCTTGCCCTTGCCAGTAATCACCAGAACCAGCCGCTTTCCCGATGCCTGCGCGGACAGGATAAAGCGCACCAATGCCGGCTGTGCCCGGTCCAGCGTCATTCCATGCAGGTCAAGCCGCCCTTCTGGTTTCAGTTTGCCACGTTTCATCCGGCCAAAGGCCTTGTGATCCATCTGAACCGGCATGCTTAGCAGCTGGTCAACCAGCGCCGGTTTCAGATCATGCCGCCTTGGTTTGGGTATGGCCGTCTGACCCAGGGTAAATCCTTCGATCCGGGGCAGGGGTGATTTGGCGGGCTTGGGTTTGGGCAACGGGCGCGCGGGGGCAGATACGCCAACCGGATGCAGGCGCTCTGTCTTGTCGACAACACGGTGCCACAAATCAATTTCTTCCGGGGTCAGGCGACGACGTGTCATCCGGCGCTATCCGGTAACAGGGCATAGGCCCGCTGAATCGGCAACAGCACAACCATCCGCCCCGGATCACGTAACCGGCCCGCTGCCTGCCCGGCAACATCGCCCGTCCCATAAAATATATCTGCCCGTTGTGCGCCCTTGATCGCCGAGCCTGTGTCCTGGGCGATCATCAACCGCCGCATCTGGCCCGCGCCATCCTTTTCCACCCAGACAGGCGCGCCAAGCGGGGTGAATTTAGGATCAACCGCAATGCTGCGCAGCGCGGTGATTGATCGGTTCATCGCGCCTCGTGGCCCAAGATGGCTGGCCACATTGCGCACCTCGCGAAAGAACACATAGGACGGATTGTGCAGCAACAATTCTTTTCCGGCCACCGGGTTTCGTCGTACCCAGTTCTTGATCACTTCGGCGCTGACCTGATGTGCCTTATAGATACCACGCCGCACCAACTCGACCCCGATTGAACGATAGTTATGCCCGTTTGACCCGCCATAGCCAACCCGAACAGACCCGCCACCGGGCATCCGGATACGGCCAGACCCTTGTATTTGCAGAAAAAACAGCTCGACCGGGTCATCAACCCAGGCAATTGCCAACCCGCGACCCTCCATCACGCTGCTGTTCAGGATGTCGCGCCGGGTCAACCATTGGCTGGCAGCGCGGGCCTCGGGGGGCATTTTGTAGATCGGATAGCGAAATGCGCCGCTGGGTTGGCGTGCCCCGTCAAGTTCCGGTTCGAAATAGCCGGTAAACATCGCCGACTGCCCATCGCGGATGACCACAGGGCGAAAGAACAGTTCGAAAAACGCCCGGGCATTGGCCGGATCCTGCGCCTGCGCAACAGCACAAAGATTGTGCCAGTCCGGTTCGTCAAAATCCTTGCAGGTGTTCAGAAAAACCGACAACGCGGCGGAATGATCATCCCTTTCCCAACCATCAAGATCAGAAAAGGAAACGATTTCATGGGTGGTTTCCGCCCCGGACGCAGAGGCCGCCATTACGGCACCTGCCAGAAAAAGCGTCCGAAGCGCGCCAATCATGCGCCTGTGGCAACAAGCAACCAGTTGGGGTCATTCGCGCCCATGGTTCTGGCAAAGGTCCAAGTGTCCTTTTGCTTTTTGCTCTTGTCCAGGCTGCCTTCGATGATGTCGCCGCCCTTGTCGCGCACAACCGATGTCAGTTCGCAAACAAAGCGCATGGTGATTTCGGCCTGGTTGGTGTCCGTGTCAAAGGTGGCCTGATGGATACCAGTTTCGCGCACGCCGCCAAATTCGGCCTCGATTGTCAGGCCTTCATCCTCGCGGGCGGCAACCACATCGACAAATGTCTCAAACACGTCTTCGGCCAAAAAGGGCTGAATATCGTTCAACTCTCCGCGTTCAAAACCCATCACGATCATTTCATAGGCACCCTTTGCGCCCTGAACGAATTCGGTAACCGAAAATCCCGGTTCAACCCGCTTCATCGCGCTCAGGGCTTGGGCCTGTGCGCTGTCATCGTCCACATGGTCGGTTATGTCGCGGTCTGGCCCACCTTCGATCACCTCAAGTTCGGGACGTTGGGGTTTTTGTTCTTGCGCTGAAACTGGTGGCTTTTCAAAGCCATCGCGCGTGCCCAGCACATTTTTCAGGCGCAGAATCAGGAATACGGCAATACCTGCCAGAACCAGTAATTGTATCAGGGGCGAATTCATTTGGGCCTCTTAATCTGCGAATGGCTTTGTAAGCTGTGCATCTGGCACTTATGTAGGTGACGGGCGGGATCAAGTCCACCGTTCAACATATTGCAAGGGAAACGCAAGAATGTATCTGTTCATAGCCTTTTTGATGGTGCCGATCGTCGAGATTGCCCTGTTTATTCAGGTGGGTGGTGCGATCGGCCTGTGGCCAACACTGGCGATTGTGGTTCTGACGGCCTTTTTGGGCACCTGGCTGGTGCGCGCACAGGGGCGCATGGCACTAAGCCAGATGCAGTCATCCTTTTCCGAACTGAATGACCCGACCGAACCGCTGGCGCATGGTGCGATGATTCTGGTGGCTGGTGCGCTGCTTTTGACGCCGGGTTTTTTTACTGACGCGGTAGGGTTTGCATTGCTGATGCCACCGGTTCGGATGGCCGTGCTGCGCTATCTGCAATCACGCATCAAGGTCGCACAATTCGAAATGGGCGCAACACAAACGCGGACCCGACATGGCCCCAGCGACGTTATCGATGGGGAATTCGAAGACGTGACAGCCGATAACAATCCAATGCCGCCATCCGGCTGGGTCGAAGGCCCAAAGCGCCATTGAGATACCCAGACCAAACTGCTAAGCAATCACGATTATTGATTTTTTGAGGAGTATTCCCATGGCAGAAAACGGCACAAATGGTAACGATCAGGTAACCGAAGATGGCGCGGCACCTCAGGTTCAAATGAAGGTTCTGGGCCAGTACGTGCGGGACCTGTCGTTCGAAAATGTCATGGCCCAAAAGGGTGCCGGAGGCGATGTTCAGCCCGATGTCAGCGTTCAGGTAAACTTGGATGCACGCAAGCGGCAGATCGAAGGCCAGTATGAGGTGATGATCAAGCTGAACGTCGAATCCAAGGCCAAAGAAAGCGGCGATGTGCTGTTCGTGCTTGAGATCGAATATGCCGGTATTTTCCAGATTGACGGTGTGCCAGAAGATCGCATGCATCCCTTTTTGTTGATTGAATGCCCGCGGATGCTGTTCCCGTTCCTGCGCCGGATTGTCAGTGATGTGACCCGTGATGGTGGCTTCCCGCCACTGAACATGGACAATATCGACTTTGTGCAGATCTATCGCAACGAAATGGCGCGCCAGCAGGCATTGCAGGCAGCCGCCAAAGACGCGCCCAAAGCCGACGCATAAATAAAAGGCGCGCCTGGGTCAGATCAGGCGCGCTTCCACTCTGCTTTTTCCCCAAGTGCATCGACAAAAGCATCATGTGCGCTTTGTTCCTTGGCCGTTAACCGGCTGGGCAGGGGCACCGGGCGGGCCGCTGGGCGCCAGGTTTCCGCCCCCGACGAACCGCCGGCAACCGGGCCGGTGGACAATCCGAAATCCGGCTGTCGCCCACCGATCAGTTCCAGATACACCTCGGCCAGGATTTCCGAGTCAAGCAGCGCGCCATGCAGGGTACGCGCCGATGTGTCGATGCCAAACCGCCGGGACAGCGCATCCAACGTCGCAGGCGCCCCCGGAAAACGTTTTCGGGCGATCGCCAGCGTGTCTATCGCCTGATCCATCGGCAAGTGTGGCAGGCCCATACGACCCAGTTCGGCATTCAGGAACTTCATGTCAAAGCTGGCGTTGTGAATTATCAGCTTGGCATCACCGATAAAGTCCAGAAACGCCTGCCCGATTTTGGCAAACACCGGTTTGTCCCGCAGAAAATCAGAGCTGATCCCGTGTACCTTGAACGCACCCTCGGGCATGTCGCGTTGGGGGTTGATATACTGGTGATAGGTTTCACCCGTGGCCATGTGATTGTGCAGTTCAACACAGCCAATTTCAACGATCCGGTCACCTGTGCCAGGGTCAAATCCCGTTGTTTCTGTATCAAGAACAATCTCACGCATTTTTTATCTTTGCCCTGATTTCTGCAACAATGTCCTGCACCTGCTGGCGCGCATGGTCGATTGTATCGGTGATGACTACATAATCCGCGCGCGTGCGTTTGTCTGCATCCGGCATTTGCTTTGACCGAATAAGAAGGAACTGATCGCGGGTCATCGTTGCACGCTGTAAAACGCGCTGTTCCTGCAAATCAGCCGGAACAGAGACAACAACCGTGGCATCCACCGCCGCATCA
Organism: Paracoccaceae bacterium; assembly: GCA_030626365.1. GTDB lineage: Bacteria > Pseudomonadota > Alphaproteobacteria > Rhodobacterales > Rhodobacteraceae > NVQY01. The sequence goes on along the minus strand of DAOUPC010000194.1, from coordinate 1,329 downwards.
CCGCCGGTTTCAAACAGCAACGGGATATCGAAAACCAGAATATCCGCATCTGATGATTTGCGCCAATTCGCCCGGTCCTGCCCCACCAAAGGATGCACGATTTGTTCGATCTTCTTCAGCGCATCAGGTTGCCTGGAAATGATCCCTTTCAAGACATCGCGGCTTACGACCCCGTCCATAACCGCCGTGGGAAATGCCGCACGGATTGGCGCAACCGCCCCGCCGCCCTGAGCGTAAAGCCGGTGAACGGCCGCATCTGCATCCCACACATCGCACCCCAGATCGGCAAACATTTTTGCCGTGGTGCTTTTACCCATGCCGATTGATCCGGTCAGACCAAGGTGAAATGTCATCTAAGGGCTGCGGCGCGCGTGGCGGCATCCACCTCGGGGCGCACACCGAACCAGCGTTCAAATCCCGGCACCGCCTGGTGCAGCAACATACCAAGCCCGTCCACCGTGATGCACCCGGCCTGTTCAGCAACCTTCAGCAGGTGGGTTTTCAGCGGTGTATACACCAGATCCGTCACCACAGTGCCTTTGCGCAACCCATCCAGCGGCACCCTTAGTTCCGGGTTGCCGACCATACCCAGCGACGTGGTGTTCACCACCAGAGTTGCCTCTTCCATGATGTTGCCGGCCTGTACCCAGTCCACCACACGCACCCTTTGGCCAAAGTCCTCTTTCAGCTTTTCGGCCCGGATACGGGTGCGGTTGCTTAAAAGAACCTCGGGCACGCCTGCCCCGGTCAATGACGCAACCACCGCACGCGCGGCACCCCCTGCGCCCAGCACAACCGCCGGTCCGCCACGCGGGTCCCAGTCAGGCGCGCCAAGGCGCAGGTTTTCGAAAAATCCGTACCCGTCCGTATTGTCCGCGTGTATCTTGCCATCTTTGCGAAAAATAAGCGTATTTGCCGCCCCGATCAGCGTGGCCCGGTCGGTAATCTGATCGGCAATTCCCATCACCGCCTCTTTATGGGGAATCGTGATGTTCACCCCGACAAACCCCATACTGGGAAGGGTTCGGATCACATTTTCCAGGTTATCACGGGAAACATCCATGGGGATATAGTGGCCACTAATGCCATAACTGTTCAGCCAGTGGCGATGCAGGCGCGGCGAACGGGAATGTGCAACCGGGGACCCTATGACCCCTGCCAGTGGTATGCGATTTTCGGTCATTGCGTGATCACCCCCCGTTCTGTCAGGAAATTGAGTAATTCCAACAATGGCATACCCAAAACATTAAAGTAATCCCCGTCAATGCGTTCAAAAAGCCGCACGCCTTCTGACTCAAGCATATAGGCCCCGGCACAGTGGCGGATACT
>DAOUPC010000170.1 GCA_030626365.1 Paracoccaceae bacterium | reverse complement strand
CTGGCGGGGGTAATCCGCTGACCTGGATGCGCGCCGCACCTTAAGCAAAACCGAAACTGCCAATTCCTGTTGTCAAAACCCGGCGGGTTGCTCTTGCGGGTCTGCGTATTGGCGTGGCTGATAGGTAAAATGCCTTGTGAATGGCCAGATACCCCAGACAGGTGCCCCAGATTTTGCCAGCCAAACCATATCATGCAAAGACGCCCGTCAGGGCGGGTAGGCCCGCGCGCCTAAGGGTCAATCACCCTCATCTGTCCGGCCAGCCAGGGCAGTCGGGTAACGGCGGGGTCAATCATCTGGGTTTGCACCAGGCGGCGCATGGTCTGGGCCACATCGCGGGGAACCCGGTCGGCCCAGTCGGCCCCGGCAAACAGCGAAATGGTGCGTGCAAACGGCGAAAACGGCAGGGCAAACGCGTCAATTTCATCATGGAACCGCGCGGCGCGCATGTATCCCAGCGGCGTTGTGACCGCCCAGCCGATATTGCGGGCCACCATCGCCATCAGCGCCAGATGGCTACCGATTTCAAACCGCTCTTCGAATTCCAGTTTCTGGCGGGACAGATGCGCCTCGATCTGACGGCTGATCAGTTGCTCACTCGAATAGCGCAGCAGCGGCACATCCTGCAATGCACCCATGATGTCGTCAGGGTCACGTATCACGCCCTTGGGAACCACCAGCATAAAAGGGTCACGGACCAGCGGATATTCGACCACGCCGCTGTGCAATTCGCCCGTGCTGGCGGCAATCGCAATGTGCAATTTCCGGGCGGCCATTGCCGCGCTGATATCAAGGCTTGGCGCGGTGATCAGCTTGAACCGGCATTTTGTCAGGCTGTCGGCCAGGATCGTCACCAACCGTGGTGTCAGGTCATTGTCGAAATCATCAATCAGCCCGATGGACAGCGTGGAAAGGTGGCTCAGGTCCATCACCGTCAACTCGCTTTGCGCGCGCCTAAGCTCGGACAGGACCACCTTGGTGCGCGTCAGAAAACTGCGCCCGGCAGGCGTGACCTGCATCGGGCGCCGTCCATGATTAACCAGATCGGCACCCAGCGCCCTTTCAAGATTCCGCAACTGCTGGCTGACGGCGGGCTGGCTAAGGCCGGTAATTTCGGCGGTTTTTGCCACCGATCCGGTCCGGGCGAGGGCCTCAAACACCTCAAGCCCGCGCAGGGTCACACCCTTCATCAACATGTTTCAATCTCCAACAGTTTCACCTTTTGTGAAACTAACACCCCGCCCGGTCAAGTGCCGATAACCCGCGAGCCACCCCTATGCCCTCCGAATTCCTGAAATCCGCCCCCGGTCTTCCGCCCGATCAGACGGGTGATGTTCGTGATGTGGTTCAGATCATGCTGGCCCGTTTGCAGGCCGGCGGCGACACGGCGGCGTGCGATTATGCGCGCACGCTGGATGGGTGGGATGGTGACATCGTGGTGGCGCAGGACCAGTTGGCCGGCGTGGCCGCGCAGGTCCCGTCAGAGCTGAAATCGGCGATTCGCTATGCACATGACAATATCCGCCGCTTTGCCAGGGCCCAGCGTGCCAGCGCACAGGATTTTGAAACGGAACTGCGCCCCGGCCTGACCGTTGGACAACGCCAGATTCCGCTGAATGCAGCCGGATGTTATGTGCCGGGCGGGCGCTATGCGCATATCGCATCGGCGCTGATGACCATCACCACCGCGCGGGCCGCAGGCGTGGCGCATATCACCGCCTGTTCACCGCCCCGTCCCGGTATCGGTATCGCGCCCAGCGTTCTTTATGCCATGTTGCTGGCCGGTGCCGACCGGATACTGGTGCTGGGGGGGGTGCAGGGTATTGCCGCCATGGCGCAGGGGCTGTTCGGGGGCGTGCCTGCCGATATTCTTGTCGGTCCCGGTAACCAATACGTGGCCGAGGCCAAGCGGCAATTGTTTGGCCCGGTCGGTATCGACATGCTGGCCGGGCCGACCGACCTGATGGTGATCGCCGATGCCTCGGCTGACCCGGCGCGTGTTGCCTGGGACCTTTCCGGGCAGGCCGAGCATGGTTATAATTCACCCGTCTGGTTGGTTACGGATAACCGGGCCTTTGCACAGGATGTGATGCGGATGGTGCCGGATTGCATTGCCGCGCTGCCGGAACCCAACGCCGCGCAGGCCCGCGCTGCCTGGGATGATCTGGGCGAAGTGATTCTGTGTGACACGCCCGGGGAAATGGCCGAAATCGCCGACCGCTATGCGCCCGAGCATCTGCATGTGCAGGCCGCCGATCTGGATTGGTGGAAATCCAGGCTTTGCGCCTATGGATCATTGTTTCTGGGTGAAAACGCTGCGGTGGCCTTTGGTGACAAGGCGGCTGGCCCCAATCATGTGCTGCCGACCTCTGGTGCGGCGCGCTATACCGGGGGGCTGAGCGTTCACAAATTCCTTAAGACAGTTACCTGGCAAAAGGTCGGGAACCGGGCCTTGCCCGACCTTGCCCGTGCCACTGCCACCATATCGCGCCACGAGGGCATGGAGGGGCACGCCCGCACCGCCGATATCCGGCTTGCCAATCTGGCCCCGCCCGTCAAAATGGTTGCAAATGATCAAAACTAAGCCCCGGTTTACCAAAAGGACATGACATGAACCTTGCGAAATTTCCCCGTGTGCATCTGGCACATCTGCCAACCCCGCTAGAGCCGCTTTTGCGCCTTAGTGAAATGCTGGGCGGTCCCGAAATCTGGATCAAGCGGGATGACTGCACCGGGTTGTCCACCGGCGGTAACAAGACCCGCAAGCTGGAATTCCTGATGGCCGAGGCCCAGGCGCAGGGGGCTGACATCGTGCTGACCGTCGGTGCGACCCAATCCAACCACGCCCGCCAGACGGCGGCGGCGGCGGCAAAGCTGGGCATGGACTGTCACATATTGCTAGAGGACAGGACCGGCTTTAACCACGAGAATTACCGCTATAATGGCAACGTATTGCTGGACGTGCTGCACGGGGCGTCGATTGAACATCGTGGTCCCGATCTGGATATGCACGCCGAGATGGAAACGGTGGCCGAAACCATGCGTGCCAGCGGGCGCAACGCCTATACCATTCCGGGCGGCGGATCGAACCCCACGGGGGCGCTGGGCTATGTCAATTGCGTGTTGGAAATGATGGGTCAGTTCGTCGACATGGGGCTGGACGTTGACCATATCGTGCATGCCACCGGCAGTTCGGGCACCCAGGCCGGGCTGATCACCGGGCTTTGCGCGATGAACGCGGGCATCCCCCTGTTGGGGATCGGCGTGCGTGCCCCCCAGGAAAAGCAAGAGGAAAACGTGTTTAACCTGGCTGTTAAAACGGCTGAAAAACTGGGCTGTCCCGGCGTCGTGAAACGTGCGGATGTGGTGGCCAATTGTGATTATGTCGGCCCCGGCTATGGCTTTCCCGGTGAAGATACGCTTGAGGCCATCGACATCTTTGCCCGCACCGAGGCGATCCTGCTGGACCCGGTCTATTCGGCCAAGGGGGCGGCCGGTCTGATTGATCTGATTCGCAAGGGGCACTTCAAAGCGGGCGAAAAAATTGTGTTCCTGCATACTGGTGGCGCGATCGGGCTGACCGCCTATACTCATGATTTCGACGTCGCCGCGCGCGCCTGACCATGCGCCCGGTTGGTATTCTGGGGGGGATGGGGCCAGAGGCAACCATCCTGTTGATGCAAAAGGTGCTGCGGGCCGTGCCCGCGCAGGATGATGGCGACCATATCCCGCTGATCGTGCATCAGAATCCCCAGGTGCCCAGCCGCATTGCTGCGCTGATTGACGGGCAGGGGGCGGACCCGTCCCCGGTGCTGGTCGGTATGGCCCGGGATTTACAGGCGGCGGGCGCGCAGGCGCTGGCCATGCCCTGTAACACGGCGCATCATTATGTGCGGGCGCTGGGCGATGCTGTGGATTTGCCATTCCTCAACATGCCGGACCCGACGGCAAAGGCTGTTTCACGGCGTGGGGCACAACGTATTGGCCTGCTGGCGTCGCCTGCTGTCCGGTTCGTGGGGGTGTTTGACGCGGCCTTTGCGCTGGCCGGTCTTGAACCGGTGTTTCCGGTTGATGACACGCCTGTCCTGTCGGTGATCCGGGCGGTCAAATCGGGGGCTGTGCCCGCAGATGGGGTGTTGGCGGGCGCGGCGCAAAGATTGATGGATCAGGGCTGTGACCATGTCCTTGTGGCCTGCACGGAACTGTCTTTGTTGACCGGTGATCTGCCGGATGATCTGCCTTGGACGGACAGCCTTGATTGTCTGACCACGGCGATTGTGGATTTCGCCAAAGGCTGACCCTAGCCACAGCGTTTCTTGGCCAACTCGCCAAACGCCTTATAGCGTTTCCACAGAACTTCGTCGCTGGGCCGGTCTGACTGGCGCATGACCTGTGCCTGATGCGGGTCGCTGAACCACTTGGCCACTTTGCGCCGTTCGCCGTGGCTCAGGCTGGAATTGGCCACCTTCTGGATGCAACGGCACAGCTGCGGCGAAACGGCCGAGCGGTCCGATTTGCGACAGGCCCGGTCGATTACCCCCAGACCAGCCATGACCGGTGCCGGGGATGCAGATGCCAAAACGGCGATGCTGAGTGCCGCAATTGCAAGTTTTCTCATTTCCAACACTCATTATCCCATCTGTATCCCACCTGTCGGATGTGTCGCCCGAATATGCAGAATTTGGCATAATATGGCGCAAATCGCGATTACGTTCAATCGCCGCATCGTGTGGGTGAATGCGGGCATTGATCGTATGGGCCGCCAGCATGGGATGTGGCCTGCCGGGCTCTTGTTCCGGTGGCCTTGCCCGGGTCTGGCCCTTGGGGGGCTTCCCGGCTTGACCAGCGCCGCGTTCCCATACATATCCCATGCCATGACAGACCTATCTCATATCCGCAATTTCTCGATCGTGGCGCATATCGACCACGGTAAATCCACCCTTGCTGACCGGCTGATTCAGGAAACCGGCACAGTCAAGGACCGGGACATGCAGGCACAGCTGCTTGATACCATGGATATCGAACGCGAACGTGGCATTACCATCAAGGCCAATACCGTTCGCATCGATTATACGGCCGACAATGGCGAAACCTATGTGCTGAACCTGATCGATACGCCGGGCCACGTGGATTTCGCCTATGAGGTCAGCCGCTCAATGCGCGCGGTCGAAGGGTCGTTGCTGGTGGTTGATTCCTCGCAAGGGGTCGAGGCACAGACATTGGCCAATGTTTATCAGGCGATTGACGCAGGCCATGAAATCGTCCCCATCCTGAACAAGATCGACCTGCCCGCGTCCGATTGCGACCGGGTGGCCGAACAGATCGAGGACGTGATTGGCATTGATGCCTCGGGGGCCATTCAGGTCAGCGCCAAGACCGGGCAGGGCATCCACGAAACGCTTGAGGCGATTGTCAGCGAATTGCCCGCCCCCACGGGGGACCGTGATGCACCACTTAAGGCGATGCTGGTGGATTCGTGGTATGATTCTTATCTGGGGGTAATCGTTCTGGTGCGTGTCATGGATGGCGTGCTGAAAAAGGGCGACCGGGTTCGCATGATGTCCAACGATTCTGTTCATCTGGTTGAACGTATCGGCGTGTTCCGCCCCGAGATGGATAAGATCGATGAACTGGGCCCGGGCGAGATCGGGTTTCTTACCGCCAGCATCAAACAGGTGCGTGACACCAAGGTGGGCGACACCATCACCTTTGAAAGACAAGGTGCGGATGAACCATTGCCGGGTTTTGCCCCGTCGCAACCGGTGGTGTTCTGTGGGTTGTTCCCGGTCGATTCCGCCGAATTCGAAGACCTGCGGGATGCGATCGACAAACTGGCGCTGAATGACGCGTCGTTCTCTTTTGAAATGGAAACCAGCGCCGCGCTTGGCTTTGGCTTTCGCTGTGGGTTCCTGGGGCTTTTGCACCTTGAAGTGATCCGCGATCGGGTTGAACGGGAATATAACATCGAACTTATCACCACGGCGCCCTCGGTGATCTACCATATCCATATGCGCGACGGGACGGTCGCGGACCTGCATAACCCCGCCGATATGCCCGACCTGACCTTTGTCGATCACCTGGAAGAACCGCGTATCAAGGCGACCATCCTCGTGCCTGACGAATACCTGGGCGATGTGCTGAAACTGTGCCAGGAACGGCGCGGCATCCAGATTGATCTGACCTATGCGGGCACGCGGGCGATGGTGGTCTATGACCTGCCGCTGAACGAAGTGGTGTTCGACTTTTATGACCGCCTGAAATCGGTAACCAAAGGCTATGCGTCGTTCGACTATCAACTGACCGAATACCGCGAGGACGCCCTGGTAAAGCTATCGGTGCTGGTCAACGAAGAGCCGGTGGACGCCCTGTCGATGATGGTCCACCGCGACCGTGCCGAGGCCCGCGGGCGTGCCATGGTCGAGAAACTGAAAGACCTGATCCCCCGCCACATG
>DAOUPC010000085.1 GCA_030626365.1 Paracoccaceae bacterium | reverse complement strand
GCGCCCTTATCCAACGCGTCACATCGGCCAGCGTCACCGTTGACGGGCACGTCATCGGGCAGATCGATGGTGGATTGCTGATCCTGGTTTGCGCCATGCAGGGCGACGGGCAGGCACAGGCCGATGCCCTTGGTGCCAAAATCGCCAAGCTGCGGATATTTGCGGACGAGGCGGGCAAGATGAACCGCTCGGTTCTGGATGTGGGCGGGGGCGCGCTGGTGGTCAGTCAGTTCACGCTGGCGGCCGATACATCCCGCGGCAACCGGCCCGGATTTTCCGCCGCCGCGCCCCCGGCCGAAGGTGAACCCCTTTACCAGTATTTCACACAGGCACTTGCCGCCCTTGGGGTGCCGGTCCAAACCGGTCAGTTTGGCGCGGACATGCAGGTTGCACTGGTCAATGACGGGCCGGTCACAATCTGGATGGATATGTGATGGCCAAAACCGAAACCAAGGCTGGAACCGAAACCGCACTTGCGCTGTGGCGGGCCGGGGTGGATGCGGTGGGCGGATATGGTGCCACCAGCCGCGCGCTGCAACACCTGCCACCAGCCCCGCCTGACCAGATCATCGCGGTTGGCAAGGCGGCAGGCGCAATGATGCGCGCCGCCCTTGACCGGTTCGGCCCGGTCCCGGCACTGGTGGTAACCAAGGACGGGCATGGGGACGACCTGCCCAAACATGTGCGCCTGATCGAGGCCGCGCACCCGGTGCCCGATGAACGCAGCCTGACCGGCGGGCGGGCCTTGGGTGAAACGGTTGCGGCCATGCCGCCGGGATCGGTCCTGATGGTGCTGGTTTCAGGCGGGGCATCGGCACTGGCCGAAGACCCGACAGAGGGCAAGACGCTGGCGGATCTCAAGGCGCTAAACCAGCGCCTGTTGGGCGCCGGGCTGGACATTGGGGCAATGAACCACGAACGGCGCAAACTGTCGCGGATCAAGGGTGGCGGGTTGCTTGCGCGGTTTCACGGGGCGCAGGTGCAGGTGCTGGCGATATCGGATGTGCCGGGGGATGATCTGGCCATCATCGGTTCCGGCATAGGCAGCGCGCCCAAACAGCATGACTTTGCTTTTCAGGCGCAGATCATTGCCTCGAACGCAATTGCCCGTGACGCCGCCGCCGCCATGGCGCGGGCACAAGACATCACGGTTCTGGCCTGCGATGAGGCGCTGCATGATGATCTTGATGTACTGGCCCGCAAAATCGGCCCGCAGATAAAGGCAATGGGCAAGGGCGTGCTGATCCTTGGGGGCGAACCAACGGTTGTCCTGCCCCCCAATCCCGGACAGGGCGGGCGCAATCAGGCGCTGGCGCTGGCGCTGGCACGCGAGATTGCCGGAACCAGCGGGTTGGTCGTGCTTGTCGGTGGGACGGACGGATCAGACGGGCCAACCGATGCCGCAGGGGCGGTGGTTGATGGCCTGACATGGGGTGCGGGGGCCGCGCAGGCATTGGCCGCCGCCGACAGTGGGCGGTATCTGGATGGCAAGGGGGCCTTGTTGCGCACCGGGCCGACGGGCACCAATGTGATGGACCTTTTGGTCGCCCTGCGCACTTGACAGGCCAGCCAATTGGCCAAACAGTCGCGCCATGACAACATCCCCCCCCAACACCCTGCGCACCATCGAAGAACTGCCCGATATGGGCATCACCCTATCAGATGGCTGCCGCCTGTCGGCGCGCGTCTGGCGCCCGGTTGATGCCGGCGACGACCCGGTGCCGGTGATCCTGGAATACCTGCCCTATCGCAAACGCGACGGCACCTGTGCGCGTGACGCGCTGACCCATCCGTGGTTCGCCCGGCGCGGGTATGCCTGTGTGCGGCTGGACATTCGCGGCAATGGCGAAAGTCAGGGCCTGATGGAGGATGAATACACCCAGCAGGAACTGGATGATGCGGTCGAAGTGATCACCTGGCTGGCGGCACAGCCATGGTGCAACGGCCATGTCGGCATGATGGGGATCAGCTGGGGTGGCTTCAATGCACTGCAAGTGGCGGCCATGCAGCCCGCCCCCCTGAAGGCGATCATTACCTTATGTTCAACAGTGGACCGGTTTGCCGATGACATCCATTACAAGGGCGGCTGCCTGCTGAACGAAAACCTGGGCTGGGGGGCGACCATGTGGTCCTATTCCAGCCGCGCGCCCGACCCGGCGCTGGTCGGGGATGACTGGCGGGACATGTGGCTGAAACGCCTTGAGAGGGAACCATTCATGCCGGCAATCTGGCTGCGTCATCAGCGGCGCGATGCCTATTGGCAACATGGGTCGGTTTGCGAGGATTTCAGCGCGATAAAGGCGGCCGTTCTGGCGGTGGGCGGCTGGGGCGATGCCTATAAGAACGCGGTGCCGCAACTGGTTGAACAACTGGATGCCCCGGCCAAGGGCATCGTCGGGCCGTGGGTGCATAAATACCCGCATTTCGCGGTGCCCGAACCCCGCATCGGGTTCCTGCAAGAGGCGCTGCGCTGGTGGGATCACTGGCTAAAGGGCATCCCCGCCGGGGTCAGCGATGACCCTGATTACCGCGTCTGGCTGATGGACGGGGTGCGCCCCGCCACCTGGTATACGCACCGCCCCGGACGCTGGATTGCCGAACCCAAAGGGGCCACGTCACACCTGCCGGTGCACCAGTTACACCTGGTACACCGGGGCGACGGGAAATTGTCACCCGACGCCGGACCGCTGGACACAACCGTGCGCTCTCCGCATCACTGCGGCATGACGGCGGGCGAATATTGCGCCATCTGGCTGGGCCCGGAACTGCCGGGGGATCAACGCGCTGATGATGCGCTTTCGGCCTGCTTCGACACCGCCCCGCTGGATCACGATACCGATATTGTCGGTGCCCCGCGCCTGCGGTTGCAGCTAAGCGCGGATCGGCCACAGGCGCAGATTGCCGTGCGGCTGAACCATATCCACCCCGACGGCGCATCCACCCGGATCACTTACGGCGTGCTGAACCTGACCCACCGCGATGGCAGCAGCGCACCGCAACCGCTGGTGGCGGGGCAGGTTTATGACATCACCCTGCCCCTTGATCACATCGCCTATCGCGTACCTGCCGGGCATCGGTTGCGGGTTGCCGTCTCAACCGCTTACTGGCCGCTGATCTGGCCGTCGCCCGAAACAGCCGCCCTGACGTTAAGCACCGGAACGCTTGAGCTGCCGGTGCGCCCCACGGCCACCGGGGACGAATGGGTGTTCCCGCCCCCCGATGCCGACCAACCCTGGCAAACCCGCACCCTGCGCGAGGGCAGCAATACCCGCCACAGCGAAATCGACCACACGACAGGCGAAATCCACCTGACCATCCGGGATGACTTTGGCAAGGTCGAGGATTCGGAACATGGGTTGATCGGCGGGGGAATCGCGCGTGAAAAATGGACGATCCACCCCGATGACCCGCTTTCGGCGCGCGGAACCTGCCATTGGACCGATGAAATGGGGCGCGGCGACTGGACCCTGCAAACCGAGACCCACTGCGAAATGTGGTCGGATAAGACCCACTTTTACCTGCAAGCCCGGATAGAGGCCTATGAAAACGGGATTATGGTCTATGAACGCGACCTGAGCGACAAGATTGCGCGCGACCAGATGTGACCCGACAGGTGTATGATCGGGGCATGGGTGGCGCATGATTGGGGCATTAACCCTTGCTAGGGGCGCGGAAATACGCGAAACTTTTCATATCAAACCAAAATATGTAGAAAAAGCAGGAAAAAATTCATGCCTAAACAACTCGACTTTATAGCCAGCCGTGTCACCGAAGGCAAAATGACCCGCCGCGAATTCATGGGGCGCGCTGCCGCATTGGGCGTCAGCGCCGCAATGGCCAGCACCATGTTTGCCGATGCCGCGCGCGCCGCTGGTCCGGTCCGGGGTGGCACGATCAAGATCGGTTGTTCGGGCGGCGAAAGCAGCAACACGCTTGATCCGGCGCTGGTCGCATCCGAGGTTCCGCTGAACGTTCTGCGCCACTGGGGTGACACGCTGGTTCAGGTATCACCCACCGGTGAAATCGTCCCCCGTCTGGCCGAAAGCATCGAAAGCACGCCGGACGCCAAGACCTGGCGTTTCAAGATCCGCAAAGGGGTCGAGTTTCACAACGGCAAGACCATGACCGCCGATGACGTGCTGAAAACCATCCAGCGCCATTCGGACGAAAAAGCGACATCCGGCGCACTGGGTATCGTCAAGGGCATCGAGTCGATGAAGGTCGATGGCGATGTGTTCTCGGTTACGCTCTCTACACCGAACGCCGACCTGCCTTATCTGTTGGGCGACTATCACCTGGTTATCCAGCCGAACGGCGGCGTTGATGACCCCGCCGCTGGCATCGGCACCGGTGCCTATACCGTCGCCATCAACGAACCGGGCGTGCGTCACGGGTTCACCAAATGGGCCAATGACTGGGACAGTGATCGCGGCTATGCCGATTCATCCGAAATCCTGGTGATCAACGATGCCACCGCCCGGACGGCGGCGCTGCAATCGGGTCAGGTGCATATGATCAACCGGGTTGATCCCAAGATTGCCAAACTGCTGGGCCGCGCGCCCAATCTGGATGTGCGCAACGTGTCGGGCCGTGGCCACTATGTGTTCATCATGCGCATCGAAACGGCACCGTTTGACAACAATGACCTGCGTATGGCGCTGAAACTGTCGATCAACCGTCAGGAAATGGTCGACAAGATCCTGCGTGGCTATGGCGGCGTCGGCAACGATATCCCGATCAACGCCTCTTATCCGCTGTTTGACGACAGCCTTGCCCAGCGCGAATATGACCCGGCACTGGCGGCCGAGTATTACAAGAAATCCGGCCACGACGGATCGCCGATCATTCTGCGTACCGCTGATGGCGCATTTCCGGGCGCGGTTGATGCCGCCGCCCTGTTCCAGCAGTCGGCCCAGGCCGCCGGTATCCCGCTTGAGATCAAGCGCGAGCCAAACGATGGTTACTGGTCGGAAGTGTGGAACAAACAGCCGTTCTGCGCATCCTACTGGGGTGGCCGTCCGGTGCAGGACCAGATGTATTCGACCGCCTATCTGTCGACCGCAGACTGGAACGACACCCAGTTCAAGCGCCCGGATTTTGACGCGCTTCTGCTTCAGGCCAAGGCCGAACTGGACCTGGGCAAGCGCAAGGCGCTTTACAGCGAAATGGCCGGTATCTTGCACAATGAAGGTGGGTTGATCTGCCCGATGTTCAATGACTTCATTGACGCGGTCAGCAACAAGGTCGGTGGCTATGATTCCGATCCCAACGGCGAGCTGATGAACAGCTTTGCCGGCGTCAAGTGCTGGCTGACTTAAGCAGTCAGTCATGCACCCCATTGTAAAACTTGTTGCTCAGCGCCTTGCGCTGAGCACATTGCTGTTGCTGGCCGCGTCGATCCTGATTTTTGTGGGAACGCAAATTCTGCCCGGTGACGTGGCGCAATCCATTCTGGGTCAATCCGCAACACCGGAAAACCTGGCCAACCTGCGCGCAGAACTGGGCCTGAACGAACCCGCCGTCAGCCGCTATCTTAGTTGGCTGAATGATGTGCTGCACGGTGATCTGGGCACCGCCCTGACCAATGGCCGCGACATTGGCGAATCCATCGGTTACCGGTTGAAGAACACCCTGTTTCTGGCGTCCTGCGCTGCCGTGATTTCGGTTCCGCTGGCCATTTTTCTGGGCCTGCTGGCGGTGCGCTATAAGGACCGCTGGCCGGACAAGATGATATCGGCGGTTACGCTGACGTCCATCTCGATCCCTGAATTTCTGATCGGCTATGTGCTGATGTATTTCATTGCCGTCAAGCTGGGCTGGTTTTCGTCCGTGGCGCTGGTTAATGACGGAATGTCATTCTTTGAAAAGCTGAACGCGATTGCCCTGCCGGTGATGGTTCTGACGCTGGTGGTTCTGGCACATATGATGCGCATGACCCGCGCGGCGATCCTGAATGTGATGCAGTCGGCCTATATCGAAACCGCCGAACTAAAGGGGCTAAGCACCTTTTCGGTCATAGCGCGACACGCCTTTCCCAACGCCATATCGCCAATCGTCAATGTGGTGATGCTGAACCTGGCCTATCTGGTTGTCGGGGTCGTGGTGATCGAAGTGGTGTTCGTCTATCCCGGCATGGGCCAGTATCTGGTCGATCACGTATCCAAGCGCGATGTGCCGGTGGTCCAGGCCTGTGGCATCATCTTTGCCGCCGTCTATATCGGCCTGAACATGGTCGCCGACATCGTGTCGATCCTGGCCAATCCACGTCTGAGGCACCCGAAATGAAGAATATTCCAATTTCGGCCATGATCGGACTGTCCTTTACCGGCCTGTATTTCTTTGTGGCAATCTTTGCCCCCTGGATTGCCCCCTATGGCATGGCCGAAGTCGTCGGAGATGTATGGGAGCCATCATCAGCCAAGTATCTGCTGGGCACCGACAGCATCGGGCGCGACCTGCTTAGCCGGATGATCTATGGCGGGCGCACCACGATCTTTATCGCAACCATGGCGACAATCCTTAGCTTTACCACCGGTGCGACCTTGGGCTTTATCGCGGCGGTTTCCGGCGGCTGGGTTGACCAGCTTTTGTCGCGCTTTGTCGATCTGATCATGTCGATCCCGTCGCTGATCTTTGCGCTGGTCGTGCTGTCGGTAATGCCGGTCACGGTCAACGTGCTGATCCTGGTGATGGGCCTGCTGGATTCAACCCGCGTGTTCAGGCTGGCCCGTGCCGTTGCGGTGGATATCGCCGTGATGGATTACGTCGAGGCCGCCCGCCTGCGCGGTGAAAAGCTCCTATGGATCATCTTTCGGGAAATCCTGCCCAACGCGCTGTCTCCGCTGGTTGCGGAAATGGGGCTGCGGTTCATATTCATGGTGTTGTTTGTGTCGACCCTGTCGTTTCTTGGCCTTGGCGTGCAACCGCCCCAGGCCGACTGGGGCGGGATCGTCAAGGAAAACAAGGACGGGATCGTCTATGGCATCCCTGCTGCCCTTGCACCGGCCTTTGCCATCGCCACGCTGTCCATTTCGGTCAACCTGGTGGCTGACTGGGTACTGAACCGGACCACTTCGCTGAAAGGGGGCCGGGGATGAACGAACCACTGGTAAAGGTACGCGGCCTGAAGATTGGCGCGACGGTCTATCCGCCGGGCGAAAAACCCCATGACATTGCCATTGTGCATGGGGTCGATTTCGACCTGCAAAAGGGTCAGGTTCTGGGGCTGATCGGCGAATCCGGGGCCGGGAAATCGACCATCGGACTGGCGGCCATGGCCTATGGGCGTGGCGGCGTGAAGATCACCGCAGGAGAGGTCTGGGTTAACGGGCGTGACATCCTGAAAACATCCCTGAAAGACATCCGCGCCCTGCGCGGCGGCGAGGTGACATATGTCTCGCAATCCGCCGCCGCATCGTTCAACCCGGCCAAGCAGATCATGGAACAGGTGATCGAGGCCGCAGTCGGGCACGGAAAATTCTCGAAAAGCCAGGCCGAGACCCGCGCGATTGACCTGTTTGCCAAGCTGGGCCTGCCGGACCCGGAAAACATCGGCAAACGCTATCCGCATCAGGTGTCTGGCGGGCAGTTACAGCGCTGTATGACCGCGCTGGCCCTGTGCCCCGAACCGGACATGGTGGTGTTCGATGAACCCACCACGGCGCTGGATGTAACCACACAAATCGACGTGCTGGCCGCCATCAAGGAAGCAATCCGTGACACCGGGGTAGCCGCGTTATACATCACCCACGATCTGGCCGTGGTGGCCCAGATCAGTGACCACATCATGGTGCTGCGTCACGGCGAAATGGTGGAATACGGCGACACTGGCCAGATCATCAGCGCCCCCAAAGAGGACTATACCAAGGCGCTGGTGTCGGTTCGTTCGATCGACCACCAGGAAAAACCACCGGGCACCGACCCGGTGCTGAGCGTCACCAACATCACCGCCCGCTACAAGGGAACCAAGTTCGACGTGCTAAGCGATGTGTCCGTCGATCTGTACCCCGGCCAGACCCTGGCCATTGTCGGCGAAAGCGGGTCGGGGAAATCGACCCTGGCACGGGTTATCACCGGCCTTTTGCCGCCGCGCGAAGGCCAGACCAACTTTGCCGGGCAGACCCTGTCGGATGCCCTTGCGGGGCGGTCGCGCGACGAGTTGCGCGAATTGCAGATGATCTATCAGATGGCGGATGTGGCGATGAACCCGCGTCAAACCGTCGGCACAATCATCGGCCGCCCGCTTGAGTTCTATTTCGGCCTGCGCGGGGCGGAAAAGAAACGCCGGATACGGGAATTGCTGGATGCGATCGAGATGGGCGACGGGTTTATCGACCGTTATCCCGCCGAACTGTCCGGTGGTCAGAAACAGCGCGTCTGCATTGCCCGTTCACTGGCCGCCAAGCCAAAAGTAATCATCTGCGATGAGGTCACATCGGCGCTGGACCCGCTGGTGGCAGATGGCATTCTGAAACTGCTTCTGGAGCTGCAAAAGGCCGAAAACGTGGCCTATTTGTTCATCACCCACGATCTGGCCACGGTGCGGGCCATCGCCGACAGTATCGCGGTGATGTATCAGGGCCGCGTGGTGCGTTACGGGCCAAAGTCCAAGGTGCTGGCCCCCCCGTTTGATGATTATACCGACCTGCTGCTTAGTTCAGTTCCCGAAATGCGACTGGGCTGGCTGGAGCAGGTGATTGCAAACCGCAAGATGGAAAGCGCAGGAAACTGAGCATGGATAGAAAACTGATTCTGATCATTCTGGACGGGGTGCCGTGGCGCAACTGGCGGCGGTTGTTCGGCAATCTGGAAGGCTGGGTTGACAGTGGCGATGCGCAGGTCTGGAAAATCCGGGCGGTTCTGCCGTCGATCTCGGCCAGTTGCTATGCCTCGATCCATACCGGGGTGTCGCCTGCGGTGCATGGCTGTACCGGCAATGGCAATGTGTTTCGCCTGTCCCAGCCAGATGTGTTCAGTCAGGTGCGCGCCGGCGGGGGCACCACCGGCGCAGTGGCGCATTCGTTCTGGTCCGAGTTCTTTAACCGCCATCCCTTCGATTATGTGCGTGACATCGAATACGACGAACCCGACAGCGATACCATCAACCATGGCCGGTTTCACACCATGACCGGGTATGGCCAGAACAATCAGATGACCCCGTCAGATGTGGACCTGTTTGCCACGCTGACCAACCTGAGCCTGCGCTTTGGGCTGAATTACGCGATGCTGCACACCTGTACGCTGGACAGCATGGGACACCGGTTTTTCCACGAATGTCAGGAAATGGATCACGCCTGTGTCGTGATGGACGAAATGCTGGCCCCGTTCATTCCTAAATGGCGCGCCGCCGGATACGAGGTGATTGTCACCGCCGACCACGGTCAGGACGAACGCGGCCATCACGGCGGTCGCAGTGATCTGCAACAGGATGCGGCCCTGTATTATTTCGGCCCGGCAAAAGGTCCGTCCAAGGATACGCTGATCGACCAGTTGCAACTGGCCCCGACCATCCTGTCACGTCTGGGTGCCCCCATTCCCGACACGATGAAGGCAAAATCATTCCTGCGTTAGCAGGGGCATCCAAAATTTCCGGCCCGGCGTTCCCGCCGGGCGTTCAGCCATATATTCAGCCATAGGGCCACATCCCCTGCCCCAGGGCCTCAATCGCCACGGTGATCCTCTCAAAACTGGCGCGGGCGACATGGGTGCGGGCGCGCAAATAGCCATGCACCAGCCCCGGTTCGTTGATCCAGTGGGCCATGCCCCCGGCACCGACCAGCCGGTCACGGTAATCGCGCCCGTCATCGCGCAGCGGGTCGCAACCGGCGGTAAAGATCACCGTGGGGGG
>DAOUPC010000141.1 GCA_030626365.1 Paracoccaceae bacterium | reverse complement strand
CTCATTGCATTGCATTGGCAATGCGTCGGAACAGATCATGCTGGGCAAACAGGACGTGATGTTTGCCGGGGGTGGCGAGGAACTGGACTGGACCCTGTCCTGTCTGTTCGATGCCATGGGCGCGATGAGCAGCAAGTATAACGAGACCCCCGACAAGGCCAGTCGCGCCTTTGACGCCAACCGGGATGGTTTCGTGATTTCCGGCGGCGGCGGTATTCTGGTTCTGGAAGAGCTGGAACATGCCAAGGCGCGTGGCGCGAAAATCTATGCCGAAGTGACCGGTTATGCCGCCACCTCGGACGGGCACGACATGGTTGCCCCCTCGGGCGAGGGCGGCGAACGGGCCATGCGGTTGGCGCTGTCGACCCTGCCAGAGGGTCGCAAGGTCGGCTATATCAACGCGCATGGCACCTCGACCCCGGTCGGTGACGTGGGCGAGGTCGAAGCCGTGCGGCGGGTGTTCGGGCAAGGCAGCACGCCACCGATCAGTTCAACCAAATCAATGACCGGGCACGCACAGGGCGCGGCGGGCGCGCTTGAGGCGATCTTTAGCCTGCTGATGCTCAAGAACGACTTTATCGCCCGCTCAATCAATGTCGAAACACTGGACCCGGCACTGGATGCGTCTGAAATCGCGCTGGAAACGGTTCAGAATGCCGGGCTGGACAGTGTGATGACCAACAGCTTTGGTTTTGGCGGCACCAACGGATCGATGATCTTGTCGAAATTTCACGGATAAATAATAAGCTGTTAAGCTGCAAATAAGCGAGCAACAGCAGGTGGGGTAAAATATGTCGGATGTATTAAAGGGCAAGCGCGGCCTGATCATGGGCGTGGCCAATGAACGCTCGATCGCCTGGGGCATTGCACGTGCAATGGCGGATGCGGGGGCCGAACTGGCCTTTACCTATCAGGGCGAGGCATTTGGCAAACGGCTGGAGCCGCTGGCGGCCAGCGTCGGATCGGATTTCATGGTCGATGTGGACGTGACGGATGACGCCTCTCTGGATGCGGCATTTGACCAGTTGTCCGGTCGCTGGCCAACTATCGACTTTGTGGTTCACGCGATTGCGTTTTCCGACAAGTCCGAATTGACGGGGCGGTTCCTGAATACCAGCCGCGATAATTTCAAGAACTCGATGGATATATCGGCCTATTCCTTTATCGAGGTGGCCCGGCGGGCGCACCCGATGATGGTTGAAAATGGCGGCACCCTGCTGACCCTGACCTTTCAGGGATCAAACCGGGTTATCCCCAATTACAACGTGATGGGCGTGGCCAAGGCGGCGCTTGAATCGACCACCCGCTATCTGGCCAATGACCTTGGTCCTGACGGTATCCGGGTAAACGCCATTTCGCCCGGCCCCATGCGCACGCTGGCCGGTGCGGCGATTGGCGGGGCGCGCAAGACCTATAAGCACGCCGAACAGAACGCCCCCCTGCGGGCCAATGCCACGCTTGAGGCGGTTGGCGGCACAGCCGTTTATCTGACGTCAGATGCCGGGGCCTGTACCACGGGCGAAGTTCTTCGTGTCGATGGGGGCTTTCACATTCTGGGCATGCCGCAATCGGAAAACATGTAAGGGCGCACGCCACCCGGTCCCCTTAAGGGCACCCCGGCAGCGTTTGTGGGTTTCCCCCCACCCTATCGGTTTACCATAGGGTGGGGGGCACCGGTTCTTATCCGAATACCCGCCCCAGGGCCCCATCCACGGCATCGGTGATCTGGTCGATGTCGTTGGCCGTGGCAATCAGCGCAGGCGAGAAGCACAGCACATTGTTCAGCCCCGGAACCGAGCGGTTTGATGTGCCGATGATCACCCCCTGCGCGCCGCAATCGGCGGAAACCTGCGCCATCTGTGCCTCGCTCACTGGTTGCTTGCTGGTCCGGTCGGCCACCAGTTCGGCCCCCAGGAACAACCCCTTGCCGCGCACGTCACCGATGACTTTGTGCTTTTCCATCAGCGCCTGCAAATTGCCCATCATGCGCGCGCCCATGGTGTTGCAGTTCTCCAGCAGGTTTTCATCCTCGATGATGCGCATGTTTTCCAGCGCCGCCGCCGGGCCGGCGGTGCAGCCCCCAAAGGTTGAAATGTCGCGGAAATAGCCCAGCGGATCGCTGGCATCATCCTTGAACATATCGAACACTTTTTCCGTCGTCACGCACAGGGCAATCGCCGCGTACCCGGACGCCACGCCCTTGGCCATGGTTACGAAATCGGGCTTGATGCCGTACTGCTGATACCCAAACCAGGTGCCGGTACGCCCCACGCCGCAGACCACCTCGTCGATGTGCAGCAGGATGTCGTATTTGGTGCAAATCTCTTGCACCCGCTCCCAATATCCCAGGGGCGGGGTGATGACGCCGCCACCTGCGGTGACCGGTTCAAGGCACAACAGCCCGATGGTATCGGCCCCCTCGCGCAGGATCACCTCTTCGATCGCATTGGCGGCGCGCAGCCCGTATTCTTCGCTGGTCAGCCCGTCCCAGCCCTGTTCGTGGGCGCGGTATTGCATGCAATGCGGCACGCGGATGAACCCCGGTGCCAGCGGGCCATACTGAACCACCCGTTCATCCTGACCGCCCGCCGACATGGTGGCCAGCGTGCCGCCGTGATAGTCGCGGTCGCGGTACAGGATCTTGTATTTCCGCCCGCCGTGGTTTTTGTGCGAGATCTGGCGCACCATCTTGAACACCTTCTCGTTCGCCTCGGAACCAGAGTTGGTGTAATAGACGCGGGACATTCCCGGCATCTTTTCAATCAGCTTTTTGGCATAGCGCGAACCGGGGATCGACCCCGCAGACTGGGCAAAATAGCACAGTTTCATCAACTGGTCATAGACCGCCTTGGCGATGCTTTCGCGGCCATAGCCCACATTCACCGTCCACACGCCACCCGATACCGCGTCCAGATATTCCTTGCCGTTCTGGTCCCAGACCCGCATTCCCTTGCCCTCAAGGATGATACGCGGATCATTGGTCTCAAACTGTTTGTGCTGGATCAGGTGGTGCCAGATATGCGCCTTGTCGGCCGCAACCACATCCGAGATGTCATTTTCATTGAACGTGCCGTCCATGTCATATCCTTTCAGTTCTGCGTGTTGGGTGTGCTCTGAAAAGGGCGGGCCTGAACAGAGTCGGTCTTTGTATCCAAAGACGCCAAAATTTTGAGGTGTTATAGGTCCAGATGCGCCAAAATTTAGGTCCAGATACTTGGGCGTCAGGCATAAAATGGGCCGGGCATATTCCCAGGTATCGGAAAAAGCGGGGAAAATCCGGGTTTGAGATTTTGAAAGCCGCGCTTTGCCTTCTGCAAGATCAGCCAAAATCCTGCGATAACTGTTGATTGGGTCGGTAATATCGGCTCGGATTGAACGCAGACGTTACGGGCGTGTACCGGGGATATCGCCGGGGGTGGGGTCCGCCTGCGGAACCTGGCTGCGAATCCGGACGTGAACTTGAATATTACAAAGTACAAAACAGGGGAAAGTGACATGATTTTGGCAAGCAGATTGATGGGAACCGTGGCTGCACTGACAATGTTGACAGGGGCATTGCCCGCAACGGCAGGCAGCGAAAGCGGAGAGATTACAGTCGGGTATTTTCTGGAGTGGCCGATGCCATTTCAATACGCCAAAGAGCAGGGCACCTATGACAAAGAGATGGGCGTCAAGGTTAGCTGGGTCAGCTTTGCCACCGGCACGGCAATGAGCGCGGCAATGGCATCTGGCGATGTGCAGATCAGCGTCAGCCAGGGTGTGCCGCCGTTTGTGGTTGCGGTCAGTGCCGGGCAGGATTTGCAGATTGTCGATGTGGCCGTGTCCTATGCCGATAACGACAATTGCGTGGTTCACGCCAGCCACGAAATTGACCAAAGTTCAGCCGGGGAACTGGCGGGCAAGAAAGTGGCGGTGCCTTTGGGCACGGCGGCGCATTACGGGTTCCTTAAACAGATGACCCATTTTGGCGTTGATTTGGGCAGCCTGACCATCGTTGACATGGCCCCGCCCGAAGGGGCCGCCGCATTGGCGCAGGCCAGTGTTGATATGGCCTGTGGCTGGGGCGGATCGCTGCGCCGGATGAAAGAGCATGGCAATGTGCTGCTGACCGGGGCGGAAAAGGAAGCCCTTGGTATTCTGGTGTTTGACGTGACCAGTGCGCCAGCGGCATTTGTCGCCGAAGAGGGTGACCTGTTGGCCAAGTTCCTGAAGGTGACGGCGGATGCCAACGAGATGTGGAACAGTGGCAGTCACGCCGCTGAGATGATCCCGGTGATTGCCAAGGATGCCGGCATGGACGAGGACGCAACAGCCGAAACCATGGCGACCTTCATCTTTCCCGGCGTGGCGGATCAGTTGTCTGACAAGTGGCTTGGCGGCGGAAGCCAGACCTTCATGAAGGGCGTGGCGGATGTGTTTGTCGAGGCAGGCAGCATTGATGCGGCCCTGGGCAGCTATGACAATGCGGTGAATACCGGACCGCTGAAAGCTGCCAGCGAAATGTAATACCAGACCAACCGGCCCGGCAGCGCGTCTTGTGTTGCCGGGCCGGATGTGGCCTGCTCTCTTTCGGTCCATGCGGGCTGTTTTTGCATGTGTGGGGTTGGGTCATTTATGGAAAGAGGCGGAATGTCCGGGTTAGAGATCGATAATATTTCCATGCGTTTTGATCTGGTGAACGGCACGTCTGTTCAGGCGCTCAAGGATGTGACGCTGACCCTGAAACCCGGTGAACTGATGAGCGTGCTGGGCCCCTCGGGGTGTGGCAAGACCACGTTGCTGAACATTGTTGCCGGGTTTCTGGCCCCTACCGGCGGGCAGATCATGCTGAACGGGCGTGTGGTGCGGGGACCGGATGCGGAACGCGGCATGGTGTTTCAGCAGGGTGCATTGTTTGAATGGATGGATGTGCGGCAGAATGTCGGCTTTGGTCCGTCGATGAAGAACATGCCA
Organism: Paracoccaceae bacterium; assembly: GCA_030626365.1. Classification (GTDB taxonomy): domain Bacteria; phylum Pseudomonadota; class Alphaproteobacteria; order Rhodobacterales; family Rhodobacteraceae; genus NVQY01. Next base: position 2,368 of record DAOUPC010000141.1, on the reverse strand, counting down.
AAGGCCGAAAAGGCCGGGATCGTTGACCACCTTCTGGATGTGGTGGGGTTGCAGGGTTTCAAGGACAAAGCGGTTTACGAATTGTCGGGCGGGATGCAGCAGCGCGTGGCGCTGGCGCGTTGTCTGGCCAATGACCCGGATGTGATTTTGATGGATGAACCGCTGGGCGCGCTGGATGCGCTGACCCGTGAAAAGATGCAGTCGCTGGTTCTGAAACTGTGGAAAGAAACCGGCAAGACGATCATTCTGATCACCCATTCGGTCGAAGAGGCGCTGTTGCTGGGCGAACGGTTGATCGTAATGGCCCCCAGACCGGGGCGCATTCACAAGGAATACCGCCTGCCATTCGCCGAGATGGGCGTGGATGCAGACCTGCGCGAGGTGAAAAAGCACCCCGAATACACATCAACCCGCGAAGAGATACTGAACATGATCTGGAACATGGAAGAAGAGATCATGGGCCGGTCCGAGGACGCATCATGATCCCGTTTGTGATATACACAGTGATCTTTATCGCCGCCTATTACATCGTGCATAATGTGGTGCGCCGGGCGGGGCGCAGTACGGATTATACCTCGCTCAAGACTGTGACGTTTGGTGACGAAAGCGCGGTTTCGCCAGACCGGACGGCCAGTGTGATTTCAATTCTCAGCATCTTTGTGCTGTGGGGCATGTTCACCGGGTCGGTTCTTTTGCCATCGTTTTTGCACGCGCCGGGACCGTTCAAGGGGATCGCCACGTTCGAATACACCGCCGAGACACCGGATGGTGCGCGTGACACGGCCACGGTAACCGTATTGGTGCATCCGCACGGCCAAGAGGTATCCCCCCCAGAGATCGAACCGGGGGATGGCTGGGCCAACAATGATTCCGCCACCATTTCAATCTGGCGCAGCGGCCTGATCCGGGTCGACAAGAATGATGCGTTGGGCCGCAAGGACGGGGCCAGAATTACACAAGTCAACGGTCAGGCGATCGAACCGGGCGGTACGGTCATGACCGAATTTGGCCGGGTGGGCATGTCGCCCAAGGGCACGCTGAACTTTGTCCCAACCAAGGGCTGGCAGATGGAGCCCATCTGGCTGCCCTCCCCCGAGGCCGTGGCCACCCGCCTGGCCGAGATAGCCACCGAAGGCTTTCGCGGATCGACCCTGTGGCAACATCTGGGGTATTCGCTGATGCGGGTTGTGGTCGGGTTCTTTTTCGGGGCGATGGTGGGGATACCGCTGGGCTATGCGATGGGGCTAAGCAACTGGTTTCGCGGCTGGTTTGACCCGATCGTCGAATTTATGCGCCCGGTGCCGCCGCTGGCGCTGATCCCGCTGGTAATCATCTGGGCCGGCATCGGAGAGACAGGCAAGATCATCCTGCTGTTTCTGGCCGCCCTCTGGATCATGGCAATTGCCGCGCGTGCCGGCGTGTCGGGGGTCAATATCAGCAAGGTTCACGCGGCCTATTCGCTGGGGGCCAGCAAGGCGCAGATCATGCGCTATGTGATCGTCCCCAACAGCCTGCCCGAGATTTTTACCGGGGCACGGGTGGCGATGGGGGTCTGCTGGGGCACGGTTGTGGCGGCGGAACTGGTGGCGGCGGAAAAGGGCGCGGGGATGATGATTATGGTGGCCTCGAAATTCCAGAACACCGATATCGTGATCATGGGAATTATCCTGATCGGTGTCATCGGTTTTGGTATCGACATGCTGATGCGCTGGGCCGAACGCACGATGGTTCCCTGGAAAGGCAAGGCCTGAGAAACCCACCCAACCGGCCATTGGTTTGTCCGTCCGGTCGGGGTTGGCTATTTCAAAGAACCACGCCCAGTTGCCAGGGCACAAATTCCGCCCCGCCAAAGCCAAGCTGTTCACTTTTTGACTGCTCGCCTGATGCGATGCGCAGGAAGACCTCGAAAATCTCATCGCCTTTTTCGGCCAGTGACACGCCATCGGTTACGATGTCGCCACAGTTGATGTCCATGTCCCCGGTCATGCGCCCGTACATGTCCGAATTGGTCGCCAGCTTGATGCAGGGCGTGGGCATAAAGCCCGAAACCGATCCGCGCCCGGTGGTGAAGGCGATCAATGTTGCCCCGGACGCGATCTGGACGGTGACGGAACATGGGTCGTATCAGGTGCTGTCCATGAACACGAACCCGCGCGTGGTCGCCGGATCTGCGAAACGGTAAACATCCGCCAGCGGGGCCAGACCGCCCTTGGCCACCGCCCCCAGCGACTTTTCCAGGATCGTCGTCAATCCGCCACGTTTGTTGCCGGGCGAGGGGTTATTGTTCATCTCGGCATTGTTGGTGGCGGTATAGTTTTCCCACCATAGAATACGATCAACCAGTTTCTGGCCGACCTCGTCGGATACG
>DAOUPC010000196.1 GCA_030626365.1 Paracoccaceae bacterium | reverse complement strand
GGCCCATAGATGATGTATCCGGCGGCGATCTGTTCGCTTGCCGGGCGCAGAAAGGACGGATCGGCCTGATCAAGTGCGGGAAAGATCGAAAAGATCGTGCCGATCGACACATTGACGTCGATGTTTGATGATCCGTCCAGCGGGTCAATGGCCAGGGCAAAGCGCCCGTCGCTGTCGATCGCGACCACATCATCCTGTTCTTCCGAGGCGTACCAGCGCACGCCGGTTCCGGCCAGCGCGGCGGCAAAGGCATCATCGGCCATTATGTCCAGCGCCTTTTGCCCGTCGCCACCGATATTGCTGCCCACCTCGTGCCCAAGAGAGCCACCCAGCGGACCACGGGCAATGCGGTGCGCCAGATCACGCCCCACCCGGCACAGCGCGCTGATTGGTGCGTTCAGGTCGGCGGGAATGTGCTGTGGGCTGATGATTGGTTGTTCGGACATTTTCACAGGCCCCTTTCGCGTGATGATTATTTCCCTTGATATTCGCCAATTTGAATTTTAAATAAATTTAAAAATAATGAAGTCAGGTTAGATTTTTTTGAATGAAGCGGTTGGAGTCCCTTACCTTCAAGCAGTTGCGCGCCCTGGACCGTGTCGCGGCCACCGGATCAATTAGCCGGGCGGCGGAAATGTTACTGCTAACACCGCCCGCCGTGCATGCGCAGCTAAAGGCGCTTGAGGCGAATTTCGGCTGTGAGATGCTTCAACGCGATTCGCATGGCCGGTTTATTCTGACCGGCGAAGGGGCGGCTTTGCTGGGGGCGTACCAACGTACACAGGCCGATCTGCGCATGGCCGTGCAGCGGATTGATGCCCTGCACAAGGGGCTGGCCGGCACCGTGGTACTGGGGGTGGTCAGCACCGGCAAATACTTTGCCCCCGGTCTGGTGGCCCAGTTGCGCCGCACGCACCCGGATATCGAGGTGGTGCTGAAGGTCGGAAACCGCAACACCATCATTTCCGCGCTTGAGGACCGGGCGATTGATCTGGCGATCATGGGGCGCCCGCCGCGAATGCCTGCCGTGACCGCCTATGTGATCGGCAATCACCCGCATGTTCTGGTGGTTCCGCCCGGTCATCGGTTGCTGGATGTGCCCCGCATCGACCCCGAGGACATTCTGAACGAACCGTTCATTCTGCGCGAAGAGGGGTCCGGCACGCGGATATTATGTATGCGGTTTCTTGACCGTATCGGCGGCGGGCAGCCCTATGAATCGGTTGAAATGGGGTCGAACGAAACCATCAAGCAGGCGGTCATTGCCGGGCTTGGCATTGCCCTTATATCGTTCCACACCGTTACCGAAGAACTGCGCGCAGGGCGCCTGATTGCCCCGGTGGTCAAGGATATCCCGATCATGCGCAGTTGGTTTGTGCTGCACCGTCAGGATCAGACCCTGCCCGGTGCAACCGAACGCGTGCTGGATTTCATTCGCGCGCAAAAGGACGGCTTTTTGCCTAAATTGTAAAAGCCAGCCTGCCGTGCAGGGGTATTTTTGGGTTGAAATGCACGCGTATCCGTGGTTGTTAGCGCTAACGAATGCAGATGCACCCTGCCACGTCAGGCAGGCGATCAAGGAGCGTGAAACATGGCACTAAAGGTTGGAATCAACGGGTTCGGGCGGATTGGCCGGGGCATATTGCGGGCACTGATCGAAACCGGGAACCGCGACATAGAGGTGGTGGCCGTCAACGATCTGGCCCCGGATGATCAACTGGTCCACCTGCTGAAGTATGATTCAGTGCATGGGCGCCTGAATGCGGATATCAGGCTGGCCGATGGCATGTTGCACGTGGACGGGCGCAGCATCCGGATGAGCGCCGCGCGCAACCCCGCCGATCTGGACTGGGCCGGTGTCGACATTGCCCTTGAATGTACCGGCAAATTCAAGACCCACGAACAGGCATCTCTGCATTTGCAGAACGGCGCGAAACGGGTGTTGATTTCGGCCCCCGGCAAGGGCGCGGACCAGACGGTGGTTTATGGCGTCAACCATACCAACCTGACGGGCAAGGACGTGATCGTGTCGAACGCATCCTGCACCACCAACTGTCTGGCCCCGGTGGCGATGGTTCTGGACCGGGAATTTGGCATTGAAACCGGATACATGACCACGATTCACGCCTATACCGCCAGCCAGCCGGTACTGGATACGCCGATTGGTGACCCGTATCGTGCCCGCGCTGCGGCCCTGTCGATGATTCCGACCACGACCGGCGCGACCAGTGCCTTGTCGCTTGTGCTGCCCCAGCTTGAGGGGCGCCTTGAAGGCTCGGCGGTGCGGGTGCCAACCCCCAATGTGTCACTGGTGGATTTGTGCTTTATGCCCCGCCGCCCGGCCACGGTTGAAACGGTCAACGCCGCCATGCGTGCGGCGGCCGCAGATGAATTGAAGGGCGTTCTGGCCTATGCCGACGACCCGATGGTTTCGATCGACTTTAACCACGACCCGCATTCGGCCTCGTTTGCGCCGGCCCAGACGGCTGTTACGGCGCAGGGCATGGTTCGGGTGGTGGCCTGGTATGACAATGAATGGGGTTTCACCAACAGGATGATAGACACCGCGCGTTATATGGCCGATCTTTAGGATCTAACCCTAAGGTAGGTCAACCTGGCCTGACGTGAACAACAAGGAAGCGGTGATATGGTTTCTCGGGTCATTCCGGTCGGACCCTTTGATCTGGTGATCTTCGGGGCAACCGGCGATCTGGCCCGGCGCAAGATACTGCCCGGCCTGTTTCACCGGTTCCAGGTCGGTCAGATGCCGGACGAGGCGCGGATCATTGGCAGTGCGCGCAGTCCCATGTCGCAGGCCGGGTTTCGCGACATGGCCGGCGCGGCGATCCGGCAATACGTGCCAGAGGCGGATCAGGCGGGGTCGCGGCTGGCGCAGTTTCTTGAACGGCTGGACTATGTGGCGGTTGATGCGTCTGGTGACGGTGGCTGGCCCGAACTGGCCGGCAAACTGCGGCCAGAGGCGATCCGCGCGTTTTACCTGTCGGTCAGCCCGTCATTGTTCGGGGTTATCGCAGGGGCGCTGCAACGGGCCGGAATGAACACCGCCGAAAGCCGCATTGTGGTGGAAAAACCCTTTGGCCATGATCTGGCCAGCGCAGAGGCGCTGAATGCGGGGCTGCGCCATTGCTTTGAAGAACATCAGATCTATCGGATCGATCATTATCTGGGCAAAGAGACAGTCCAGAACCTGATGGTGCTGCGCTTTGCCAATTCGCTTTACGAACCGCTTTGGAATTCCACCCATATCGATCACGTGCAGATCACCGTGGCCGAAAGCGTCGGGGTTCAGGGGCGGGGCGAATATTACGATCAGGCCGGGGCCATGCGGGACATGGTGCAGAACCACCTGATCCAACTGTTATGCCTGACCGCGATGGAGCCTCCGTCAAAATTTACCCCTGATGCGGTGCGCAACGAAAAGGTCAAGGTGATCCATGCGCTGGAACCGGTGCCGTCACAGGACATCGTGCGCGGGCAATACCGCGCGGGCGGTGGGATGGACAGCTATCGTGATCATGCGGGCAACCCCGACAGCACAACCGAAAGCTTTATCGCGCTGAAGGTCAGCATCGCCAACTGGCGCTGGGCCGGAACGCCGTTCTATCTGCGTACGGGCAAGCGGTTGCGCGAACGGGTGTCCGAAATTACCGTGGTGTTCCGTGACCCGCCGCGTATGATATTTCAGGGCGCGCAGAACCTGCGTGGCAATGCGCTGATCATCCGTCTGCAACCGGACGAAGGCATCACCCTGCGCACCACCATCAAGGACCCCGGCCCCGGTGGCATGCGCCTGACCGAAGTGGCCCTGGACATGAGCTTTGCCGACGCGCTTGGCCCCGAAGTGCGCACGCAGGACGCCTATGAGCGCCTGATCATGGATGTGATCCGGGGCGATCAGACCCTGTTCATGCGTGGTGACGAGGCCGAGGCAGCCTGGGCCTGGGCCGACCCGATCATTGCCGGCTGGCAGGACACACAGGGCGTTCCCGACGCCTATGATCCCGGCGGATCAGGGCCAGAGGATGCGCTGATGCTGCTGCACCGCGATGGCCGGCGCTGGCGTGGAATTGGCGAAAAATAGGAACCTCAGACATGGCCCTGCACCCGAAACTTGTTGATGTCACCAACCGGATCATTGCCCGAAGTGCGCCGACGCGGCGGGCCTATCTGGATCGGATGCGGGCGGCTCAGGCCAAAGGTCCGTCGCGCGCGCACCTGTCGTGCAGCGGGCAGGCACACGCCTATGCCGCCGCCGGGCAGGATCAGGGCGCGCTGGCCACGGGCACGGCGGGCCATCTGGGCATTGTGACCAGTTATAATGACATGCTTTCGGCGCATCAGCCGTACAGGTATTACCCTGATCTGATCCGCGCGTCCGTGCGGGCCGCCGGTGGTACGGCGCAGGTGGCGGGCGGTGTGCCGGCCATGTGTGATGGTGTCACCCAGGGCGAGGCAGGCATGGAGCTTAGCCTGTTTTCACGCGATGTGATCGCCATGTCGGCGGCTGTCGCCCTTAGCCACAACACCTTTGATGCGGCGGTCTATCTGGGGGTATGTGACAAGATCGTGCCGGGGCTGGTGATTGCTGCCCAAAGCTTTGGGCACTTGCCGGCGGTGTTCCTGCCTGCGGGGCCGATGACCAGCGGGCTGGCGAATGACGAAAAGGCCAAGGTCCGCCAGCAGTTCGCCACCGGAGAGGTCGGGCGCGACGCCCTGATGACGGCCGAGCAGGCCGCCTATCACGGGCCGGGCACCTGTACGTTTTACGGCACCGCCAACACCAACCAGATGCTGATGGAATTCATGGGCCTGCACCTGCCGGGGTCCAGCTTTGTCACCCCCGGCACCGATCTGCGCGATGCGCTGACCGGCGAAGGGGCACGCCGCGCGCTGGATCTTAGCGCGCTGGGCGATGACTATACCCCGGTCTGTGACATTCTGGACGAACGGGCCTTTGTGAACGGCATTGTCGGGCTGAATACCACGGGGGGGTCAACCAACCTGCTGATCCATCTGGTGGCAATGGCGCGCGCCGGGGGGATCGTGCTTGACTGGCAGGATTTTTCCGATCTGTCGGACATCGTGCCGCTGCTGGCGCGGGTCTATCCCAACGGGTTGGCGGATGTGAACCATTTTCACGCCGCCGGGGGGCTGGGTTATCTGATTGGCACGCTGCTTGAGGCCGGATTGCTGCACCCGGATACGCAAACGATTGCCGGGCGGGGTCTGGCGCATTACACGGCAGAGCCAAAATTGCAGGACGGCACGCTGATCTGGCAGGCCGGGGCGCAACAATCGCTGAACACGGCCATTCTGCGCCCTCACACCAATCCGTTTCAACCCAGTGGCGGGCTGAAACGCCTTAGTGGTTCGCTGGGAACGGCGGTGATGAAGGTTTCGGCGGTGGACCCGGTGCACCACGTGATCGAGGCCCCCGTGCGGGTGTTTCACGATCAGGCGGCGGTCCGGGCGGCGTTCAAGGCGGGTGAATTCACCGGGGACGTGGTG
>DAOUPC010000257.1 GCA_030626365.1 Paracoccaceae bacterium | reverse complement strand
GTTCTTTGAATCCGACCTGCGGTGGTTGCGCCACTATGGGTTTGCGGCGCTGGATATGCCAAATCTGCAGGGTGGGCTAAGCAGGTGACACCGCAACGGTTTGTCGCCAGTCCCCGCGCAGAACAGTTGGGGACGCTCTGAACAACCACGCTCGGGCATTTTGAAAATATGCCAGCCCCCGCCCGACCCACGGTCGGGGCTTTGCGGCGGTGCATCTGATTGATCTGTAATGCGTTTTCGCAGGGTGGCGGGCTTAGCCGTTGTGGCGCAGGCCCCCACCCGGGCGGGGGCAGACATATTTTGAAACCAGATGGGTTATTCAGGGGGGCCTTGGGGTAAACGGCTTCGGGGGCAGGCTCAGGGTTTCACAAACTTTGCGCCGCCCCGCATACGCCCTGGTGCATCCATCTCTGAGGTCGGGGGGCTGAACACCACATCCCGCGTGTCGGCCACACCAAATCCGGCCCTCTCACAAGAAACCCCATCCCCATCTGCGTCATTGCGCACATGATACCCGATATTGCCTTTATAGGCCGGCGCCAGGCCCACGGATGCCGCCACATCGCACCCCGATCGCGCCATCAGGTGGGCCAGCGCATTGGCTGGCTCGTAAGGGCTGATGCGGACATAGATCGACAAAGCGACGACAAGCGCCACAATCGGCAGGCTTAGCAGGCTGAACACGATCCGTACCGGCGACAACGCCTGCGCACGGGTGCGCGCGGCACGCAGTTCGCGCCGCGAAGGGGGCCGGTCGTGGTGCATGGCACGTTTCAGGTCATCCATCTCTGACATGACACCACGCTTACCACCCCAATATGGCATGCCTGTGGCAAATGCCTACATGTTGGGATAATTCGGCCCGTCGCCCCCCTGAGGCGTGACCCAGGTGATGTTCTTGCCGGGGTCTTTGATGTCACAGGTCTTGCAATGCACGCAGTTCTGAAAGTTGATCACGAACCGCGGGTCTTTGCCGGCCTCTTCAACCACCTCATACACCCCCGCCGGGCAATACCGCTGGGCCGGTTCGGCGTATATCGGCAGGTTCACCTTTACCGGCAGATCCGCATCGCCCAGTTGCAGATGGCACGGCTGGCTTTCCTCGTGGTTGGTCGCGGCAAAGCTGACGTTGGTCAGGCGGTCAAACGACAGGGTGCCGTCGGGCTTGGGATAATCGATCACCGGGTAATCCGCCGCCTTGCCGGTCGACTCTGCATCCGATTTGCCATGCTTCAGCGTGCCAAACAGCGAGAATTTGAATATCGACTGGAACCACATGTCAAAGCCACCCAACGACAGCCCCGCCAGCATCCCCCAGCGCCCGTTCATCGGGGCCACATTGCGCACCGGTTTCAGGTCTTTGCCAATCGGGCCACTGCGCAGTTCATCGTCGTAATCATCCAGCGTATCGCCCGAACGGCCCGCCTTGATCGCCGCGAACGCGGCCTCGGCTGCGGCTTTGCCCGACAGCATCGCGTTATGGTTACCCTTGATGCGTGGCAGGTTCACCAACCCCGCCGAACAGCCCAGCAATGCGCCCCCCGGAAATGCCGATTTCGGGATTGACTGGAACCCGCCCTTGGTGACCGCGCGCGCGCCATATGCCACGCGTTTGCCGCCCTTCAGCAGGTCCGCCAACATCGGGTGATGCTTAAGGCGCTGGAACTCCATATAGGGAAACAAATGCGGGTTCTTATAGCTGAGGTCGACGATATAGCCGACATATACCTGATTGTTATCAAGGTGATAGATAAACGATCCACCCCCGGTTTTCCAACCCAAAGGCCAGCCCATCGTGTGGGTCACAGTCCCCTCGCGGTGCTTGTCCGGGTCGATTTCCCATATCTCTTTCATGCCCAGACCGAATTTTGGCACATCCGCGTCTTTGGCCAGGTCGTATTTGGCGATCACCTCTTTAGAGAGCGATCCGCGCACGCCTTCGGACAGGAATACGTATTTGCCCAACAGTTCCATACCGGGTTCATAGTTCGCCCCGTGGGTGCCGTCGGTCTCTTTGCCGAACTCACCGGCGACCACGCCTTTGACTTCGCCGTCGTCACCGAAAACCAGTTCGGAACAGGCCATACCGGGGAAAATCTCGACCCCCAGTTCTTCGGCCTGCTCGGCCATCCAGCGACAGACATTGCCCATCGAGACAATGTATTTACCGTGGTTCGACATCAAAGGCGGCATCAGGAAATTGGGGATGCGCAGGCTTCCGGCCTCGCCCAACATATAAAAGTTGTCCTTCTTTACCGGAACCGTGACCGGCGCGCCCTTGTCCTTCCAGTCGGGCATCAGCGCGTCCAGACCGCAGGTGTCCAGCACCGCGCCCGACAGGATATGCGCGCCCACCTCTGAGCCTTTTTCAAGAACGACCACCTGAATATCGCTATCCAGTTGCTTAAGACGAATGGCGGCCGACAGACCCGCAGGCCCGGCCCCTACGATCACTACGTCATATTCCATCGCTTCGCGTTCAATCTCGGCCATCTGAGGCTCCTTAGGTGTCTATCGGTAATCTGTAGGTATCTGTCCGGCTGCCCCCGCAGGGCGCAACATAGTTTCGTCGCTGACTACTCTTTCGCAGGCGCAGCGGTCAATCGCAACACCACGTCAGGAATTGTGCAAATCCGCCGCATGATCGGGGCAGCGCAATAGATAACGCCCCCCCACCCCTTGCAATCCCCGGTCGCTTTGGGTCAGGTATTCAGTAACTCAAACTTCCGCCCGGCCACACATTGCGGCTGGGTGCCAAATTCTTGTGGACAACGACCGATGGAAAAAATCCCAATGACCCCCGCGGGCCATGCCGACCTTGAGACCGAGCTGAAGCAGCTCAAATCAATCGAGCGCCCCGCCATCATCAAGGCCATCGCCGAAGCACGCGAACATGGTGACCTGTCCGAAAATGCCGAATACCACTCGGCCCGTGAAAAACAGTCCTTTATCGAGGGGCGCATCAAGGAACTTGAGGGCGTGTTGTCACTGGCTGATGTGATCAACCCGGCCACCCTGAGCGGCGCAATCAAATTCGGGGCCAGGGTGACACTGGTTGACGAAGATACCGACGAAGAAAAAACTTGGCAGATCGTTGGCGAATACGAGGCCAAGATCGAAAGCGGCCTGTTGAACATCAAATCCCCCATCGCCCGCGCCCTGATCGGCAAGGAAGAAGGGGACAGCGTCGAGGTCCGCACCCCTGGTGGGCAACGCGCCTATGAAATTCTGAAGATCTCCTATTCCTGACGGAGCGCCCGCATGTCCGGCCCCAAAACCGACCCAGACACCGCCCGCCCGACACCGCTTGGGATTTATGACAGACCCAAAAGCGAGTCGATCACCGGCATCGAACTGACCGCAATCCTGCTCAGCGTGCTGTGGCTGGGCGCGGCGGTGGTGTTCTTTGTGATGGTGCCGGGTGGCGGCAGCCAAGGCGTGGATGGCCTGCGGTTTATCATGACGCTGCTGGCGGTGTTCATGCCGGTGGCGATGATCTGGGTTGCCGCGACGGCGACCCGTTCGGCCCGCATAATGCGCGAAGAAAGCCATCGGTTACAGACGGCGATCGACGCAATCCGCCAGTCCTTTGTGGCGCAACAACAGCGCACGACCATTACCAGCGGCCCCTCGGTCAGCCGCCGCCTGGACGAAATTGCGGCGGCCACCAAAAAGACCGAAACCACGCTGGCCACCTTTACGACAAGCCGGCGTGCGCCCCCCCGTCCCCAACCCGGACCAGCCGAAACCACGGCGGAAAACGGCGATCAGGGCTCACTGGCGCTTGGCACCCGGGCAGAAGAATTGTCGCCCCCCCTGCCAACAGACGATTTCATTCGCGCCCTGAATTTTCCCGAAACGGCCGAAGACGAAGACGGTTTTTCCGC
>DAOUPC010000249.1 GCA_030626365.1 Paracoccaceae bacterium | reverse complement strand
TAGGTCGCGTTGCAAACCCGGATCTTTTCCTCAAGCCCCGGTGGCAGGTCCATCAGGGCAACCGCCCGGTTGAACATCAAATCCACACTTTCGCGAAAGCTTGGTTCCGGTTTTACGGCCATGGGTATTCTCCAAATAATTACCTGCGGCGACTCACCACATAGCTTTTGTGGCAGGACGATAGCGCCAAGTCACTTAATAAGTGGCGAATTATTCCTTGATAAATCGTTACGCCCCCAAATGATTCCGCCGACAGAACCGAATACACGCGGGTTATCTGATTCTCATCCCCCAATTCAGGGAATCCCCAATCTTTGTTTCCCGTTCCGAAACAACCCCCTGCACAGAGCAGCTTCCGTTGCACATAACGGCGCTAATTCACCTTCAATTGCTTTGTTTGCGCCGCATTTCCGACACGTTGTCAGGGCAAGAAAGTAGAGACGAATTATGACTTTCAATTGCTGCACCCCAGTTCGGTAAAAGAGGTAAATCATGCTTACGCCCATGCAGAAAACCCATAGTAGCCACGCCTTTTCAGTGCGCAGGTTCTTGTCCCGGTTCGCCCGTGACGAAGACGGCGCGCTGATCATTTTCGGTGTTTACGTGTTCCTGATCATCCTGATGGTCGGCGGTATCGGGATCGACCTGATGCGATTTGAACGCGACCGGGCCAATTTGCAGTATACCCTTGATCGTGCGGTTCTTGCGGCTGCCGACCTTGACCAGGATCTGGTCCCCTCAGAGGTCGTGCAGGATTATTTCGACAAGGCCGACCTGTCCGAGCATCTGACATCGGTAACCGTCACCAGCGGACTGGGGTATCGCATTGTCACTGGCGACGCATCGGCCCAGGTCAAAACCCAGTTCATGCACATGACCGGTGTTGATACGCTTACCGCCCCCGCCAAAAGCACGGCCGAGGAACGTATCGACGGTGTCGAAATCTCGATGGTTCTGGATGTGTCCGGGTCGATGAATGACAGCAATCGCCTGACCAACCTAAAGGCCGCCGCGACAAGTTTCGTTGATATCCTGCTGGGCAGCGCGGCACCCGGTGATGTGTCAATTTCGCTGGTGCCCTATGCATCGCAAGTGGCCGTCGGCGCAACCATTCTTGATCACTATAATTACTCAAGGGAACACACGAACTCGTTTTGCGTGAATTTCCTTGCTGATGAATACAACAACCCTTCGATCCCGCCGGAAGAGCTGCTGTTGCAGACGGTGCATTTTGACCCGTTTGGTGATGTGGAAATCAACGTCGAGGCCGGTGAAACACTGGCAAACCCGGTTTGCCCAACGCGCCCCGAAGTCGAAATTCTGCCCCTGTCCATGGACGCGACTATACTGAAAGCGCATATCGACGGGCTGACCGCAAAGGGCAACACATCCATTGACCTTGGCATGAAGTGGGGCGTGGCCCTTTTGGACCCCGTGACACAGCCGGTCGTATCCGAACTGGTCGCTGACGGTGACATTCCGGGCCCATTTGCCGACCGCCCGGTGCCATACAATACACACAACACGATGAAGGTTATCGTTTTGATGACCGATGGCGAGAACTCTGAACAGTTTTACATGCTTCCGCCCTATCGTGACGACATGTCGGATATCTGGCGCAACCCTGAGACAGGCAACTATTCGGTCCTGCACGGGGGGCATTACTATTTCCCGCATGACGGCACATGGAACACAAAACCCCACGGCGATGCCGGTGCTGTGCGCCTTAACTACATGGAACTGTGGGAACGCGGTGGCCTGCGCTGGAATGCCCTGCACAACTATGCAGACATCATGGGCTCTACAACTGCGGCACTTGCCCAGTGGCAGGACGGCGTACCAGAGGTAAAAAACCGGGAATACAAGGATGCCCGGCTAAAAACGATCTGTGACGTGGTAAAAGGCTCTGGTGTCATTATATTCACCGTCGGTTTTGAATCCCCACGCCGTGGCGTGCCCACCCTGAAGGGATGCGCCAGTTCAGCCAGTCACTATTTTGACGTGTATGGCCCCGAAATTGTCGATGCTTTCTCGGCTATCGCATCTTCCATCAGAAAGTTGAGGTTGACCCAATGATTGGCACAATATTTCGCCCGGTCTCGTCCCTGCTGAACAGGTTTTCGAAATCCGAAGAGGGCAGCGCAACGATCGAGTTCGCAATCACCTTTCCGGCAATGTTGTTCTTGATGTTGTCGGGGATCGAACTGGGCATGGTCACCCTGCACCATTCGATGCTGGAAAGGGCGATGGACATCACCGTGCGTGATATTCGCCTGGGCACCGGAGCCGCGCCGCAACACGACGAGATCAAGACCCTGATCTGTGACCGCGCCGGGTTCATCGACAATTGCAGCACCAATCTGCGGCTTGAGATGATCCAGGTAAACCCGCGCGTCTGGGAAGGTATCTCGACCGAGGCCGATTGCACCGATCAGTCAGAAGAAGTGGCCCCGGTACGCAGCTTTGTAAACGGGCAGGAAAACGAACTGATGATCCTGCGCGCCTGCGCCAAGTTTGATCCGGTATTCCCGACCTCGGGGTTGGGCAAAAACATGATCAAGGACGGGGCCGGACAATACGCGCTGGTATCCTTGTCCGCATTCGTTCAAGAACCGAGGTAACCAATTATGATCAATCAACTTATCACCCGGCTGAAATCCTTTGCCGCAGACACCCGCGGCAGCGTCTCTGTTGAATTCGTGATGGTCATGCCCTTTCTGTTCTGGGCCTATATGGCGACATATGTGTTCTTTGACGGCTACCGCCAAAGTGCCGTGAACCTAAAGGCCGCCTATACGATCAGTGACCTTATTTCGCGGGAAACCGACGTCATCACCGAAGACTACATAAGCAGCATGCACAGCCTGATGCAGCTGATGACCCGCACCTCGTCGCAGGTTGACCTGCGCATTACGGTGATCCGCTGGAGCCAGGCCGATAACCGCTACTACGTGGACTGGTCGACCAACCGTGGCTATGACTTCAATCTGTCAGATGCCACCATTGGTGATATCGAGGCAAAGTTGCCGGTAATGCCGGACAATGAACGCGTGATCCTGGTGGAAACCATCAACACGTTCGTTCCCCTGTTCAATGTCGGCATGGATAACAAAGAGCTGGAAAACTTTGTGTTTACCCGGCCGCGTTTTGCGCCGCAGGTGATTTACTCGGCGACCTGATCATGCTCGGCCAGCAGTGCCGACAGGATCTCGGACATTGCCTTGGTCTGGCCGGCGGATGTGACCCCGCCCACCCCGATCCGCCGCCCCATGCGCCACCACAGACCGGGCCGCCAGGCGCGCGGCCCGGGGGCTGCGGTTCTGAGCATAAAGCCATTGGACGGCTTAAAGGCAAAGACCCCCCGGTCGACTTTCTTGATGTCGCCCACAAGTGCGATGATCTCTCCGTCGCTCGAACGCAGCTGTGTCTGGGTCAGTTCCAGGCGGTATTCGGTGGCACGCCGCATCCGTTCGGCCATCCACAGCGCCAGCACGCCGATCACAATCAGAAACGCCTGCCACATTGGCTCTGGCGGCGTTGCCAGGGCCACATAAATCACCAGACCACCCACCCCGGCCAGCATGATGATACCCATCCAGCGCCGCATGGCCGATGTTTCGACAACCGCCAGTATTTCATCGTCCATCTGATACTCCACACCCCTGGCGCATACGCGCGTCGGGCCGGGCTTAGCGTGAAAAGGCGGGTACGAACAGCGTTTTGTGGGGCCACGCACCCGGCCACCACTTTGCCGCCAGCCCCACCCCTGCCAGTCCCACCCCCTGCCCCGCCACAACCCTGCCAGCCCCTGCTTTATCTGTGCAATGGCGCACAGGGGCGGTTCGGCCACATCAATTGTTCCGCCCGCTCACCCACCTTATCATGCGACCCCACCGCTTCAGGAGGCAAACATGTCCCTCAGACCCCTGCTTGAGACCCGCCTGGCCACACCAGAGACCGAAGGCGCGGGCGTAAAGCTGCATCGCGCGGTCGGCTTTCATAACCCAACCCAGCTTGACCCGTTTTTGTTGTTTGACGATTTTCGCAACGAACACCCCAAAGATTATACCGCCGGTTTCCCCTGGCACCCACACCGGGG